>NZ_NOZF01000166.1:0-559 GCF_002258565.1 Rhodococcus sp. 05-2254-6 | reverse complement strand
GTGAGTGCGCGAGTGGACACCGACGTCGCGATGGCATTGGCCGAATCGTGAAAGCCGTTGGTGAAGGTGAACGCCATCGCGAGGGTGATGACCAGAACCAGTGCTACCACCGCGCACTCACGTCTCTTTCAGCACGATGGATTCGATGACGTGCGCTACCTTCTCGAAAGCGTCTGCGGCATCTTCGAGTTCGTCGCCCACTCCCTTGAGCTTCATCACGGTCAATGCGTCGAATCGACCGTCGAACAGATCCGCCAGAAAAGTCCGATAGGCATGATCGACATCCTCGACCGGTCGGCCAAGGTCACGGCGGATGCAATGCCGAGGCTGGCGTCGATGAAGGATCTCGAGCGCTACTGGATCGAGATCAACGAGCTCGAGAACCGGGCCGATCATGCCTATCGGACTTTTCTGGCGGATCTGTTCGACGGTCGATTCGACGCATTGACCGTGATGAAGCTCAAGGGAGTGGGCGACGAACTCGAAGATGCCGCAGACGCTTTCGAGAAGGTAGCGCACGTCATCGAATCCATCGTGCTGAAAGAGACGTGAGTGCGCG
>NZ_NOZF01000107.1:0-43026 GCF_002258565.1 Rhodococcus sp. 05-2254-6 | reverse complement strand
GACGTTCCGACGCCGAAGCCCCTCGAGCACACCGGCATCGACGCCGACGCGCACACCGTGAACCTGAGCAAGTCGACCGCATCCGCCGAGAAGCCGGCCGACCTGCACACCGACATGCCGACCGTGACTCCCCCGTCGTGGGATCCGCTCGGTGTGGCCCCGTTCGCCTGGGATCTTCCCGAACCGACAGGCACCTTTCCGCCTGCGGCGATCGAACGCAAGCGCCGATCACGTTGGACGGCAAGCTTTCTCGGCCTGGCTCTGCTCGCTGCCGCAGTCACCGCGGCAGTCGGTTCGGCTACCGGCGGAGACTGGGCATCACCGGGCCGTGTCGGTGCCGTCGCTCTGGCAATCATCTCCGTGGGACTCGTATTGGGCGCGTTCCTACGCAAGGGCTACGGACTGCTGGTGGTCGCAGCACCATTGGCCGGCTTCGTCGTTCTGGCGTCGGCGGTCGGTCCGGTGGACCTGAACAACAGAGTGTCGGGGAATCAGACGATCGCCCCACTCACCGCCGCCGAGCTCGACCCCTCCTACGACGTCGGGGCCGGCGAGCTGAACCTCGACCTCACCGGCCTCGAACTCGCCGAAGACCACACAGTCGAGATCGATGTGGCGCTGGGCAGCGCGTCGGTCACCGTGCCCGCTTCGATGAACGTGATCGTGGAGTGCGAGGCGGCGATCGGTCAGTGCCCCACCGAGACACGCTTCGGCCCTGGCACCACCGATACTCCGGTTCTGACGATCGTCGGCGATCTGGCACTCGGCGAACTGAAGGTGGAGAACCCGTGAAGAAGAACAAGACCGACCGCATCGGACTCGACCACGGCAGCGCCGATTCCGACACCGAGGATCACACCTCTGGCCGACGCGGCCCCTCGGCACTGTTGCTCCTCGCCGGCCTCGCTGCCATGGTCGTCTCGGTCGCAGCACTCATCGGCCGAGATGCGATCGCGGCACTGGGCGACGTCCAGTTCCGCTGGGTGTTCGTCGTCGCCGCGGTGGTCGTTGGCTTCGCGCTTCTACTGGGCCCCAGCAGGAAGAACTGACGCCCTCACTCCCACTCGATGGTGCCCGGCGGCTTGCTGGTGACGTCGAGAACGACTCGGTTGACCTCCGGAACCTCGTTGGTCACCCGAGTCGAGATCGTTTCCAACACGTCGTACGGCAGCCTGGTCCAGTCCGCCGTCATCGCGTCCTCGCTCGAGACCGGCCGCAGCACGATCGGGTGCCCGTAGGTACGGCCGTCGCCCTGCACTCCCACGCTACGCACGTCGGCCAACAGCACCACCGGGCACTGCCAGATCTGCTGATCCAAGCCCGCGACCGTAAGTTCTTCTCGGACAATCGAATCGGCATGGCGGAGCGTGTTCAGACGGTCGCGGGTGATCTCACCGACGATGCGGATCGCCAGGCCGGGTCCGGGGAACGGCTGCCTGCCGACGATGTCCTCGGGCAATCCCAGTTCGCGTCCGACCGCACGCACCTCGTCCTTGAACAGTGCACGCAGCGGCTCGACCAGGGCGAACTGCAGATCGTCCGGCAGTCCGCCGACGTTGTGGTGACTCTTGATGTTCGCGGTACCGGACCCGCCCCCGGACTCGACGACATCCGGGTACAACGTGCCCTGCACCAGGAACTCGACGGCGTCGCCGTGCTCGGCGTTCTCGCCCAGCACCTCGGCCACGGCACCCTCGAAGCTCCGGATGAACTCGCGGCCGATGATCTTGCGCTTCTCCTCCGGGTCGGAGACGCCCTCGAGCGCGCCGAGGAAGGTGTCGACCGCATCGACCGTGACGAGCTTGGCTCCGGTCGCGGCCACGAAGTCCTGCTGCACCTGCTCACGCTCGCCGGCGCGCAGCAGTCCGTGGTCGACGAAGACACAGGTCAGACGGTCACCGATGGCCCGCTGCACCAGTGCCGCCGCCACGGCGGAGTCGACGCCGCCCGAGAGGCCACAGATGGCCTTGCCCGTGGGGCCCACCTGCTCCTGCACTGCGTCGACCAGAGCGTCGGCGATATTGGCCGCAGTCCAGTCCGGGGCGATGCCAGCCGTTTCGTGCAGGAATCGGCTCAGCACCTGCTGCCCGTGCGGGGAGTGCAGAACCTCGGGGTGATACTGCACGCCCGCCATGCGCTTGCCCTCGTTCTCGAAGGCAGCCACCGGCGCACCTGCGCTGGTGGCCGTGACGGTGAAGCCTTCCGGGGCCGCGGTGACCGCGTCACCGTGACTCATCCAGACCGGCTGCGTTGCGGGCAGACCGTCGTGCAGACGACCGCCGTCCACGCTGAGCTGAGTGCGACCGTACTCCCGCGTTCCGGTGTGTTCGACGGTTCCGCCGAGGGCCTGGGCCATGGCCTGGAATCCGTAGCAGATGCCGAACACGGGGATGCCGAGGTCGAGGAGAGCGGAGTCGAGCTCGGGCGCGCCCTCGGCGTAGACGCTGGAGGGTCCGCCGGAAAGCACAAGCGCGACAGGGTCCTTCGCTGCGATCTCCTCGGCCGTCGCGGTATGCGAGATCACCTCGGAGTACACGTTGGCCTCGCGCACACGGCGGGCGATCAACTGCGCGTACTGGGCGCCGAAATCGACGACGAGAACCGGGCGTGCGTGTGCGGGATCGTGTGCAGAGGAGTCGGTCACCGGGTCAGTCTAGTGGGACTGTTCCAGCACTCATGCAACACCCGAATGCTCGACGGGCATCGCCGAGGAACCCGACCGAATCTCCACGATCGGCAGTCGCAGACCACCCGGAGCATCCACCGGGACGACCGGAGAGTTCGGGGCGATCGGATCGAGACGCTGGTACGGCAGCCCCTGTGCCGGACGGAGATCCAGCTCGCCCTTGTTCGGCCACAGTGCGGCGGAACGCTCGGCCTGCGCGCTGATGGTCAACGACGGGTTCACTCCGAGGTTGGCCGATACGGCGGCCCCGTCGACCACGCTGAGCGTCGGGTAGCCGTGGACGCGGTGGTACGGATCGATGACACCGTGCTCGGCATCCGAGGCGATGGCACACCCACCGAGGAAGTGGGCCGTGAGCGGGATGTTGAACAATTCTCCCCAGGTACCGCCCGCGACGCCGCCGATCTTCTTCGCGATGCGTCGGGTGGCGTCGTTGCCCTCGGGGATCCACGTCGGGTTGGGCTGGCCGTGCCCCTGCTTGCTCGAGATCTTCCGGCCGAAGGCACCACGCTTGGTGAACGTGGTGATCGAATTGTCGAGGTTCTGCATCACCAGCGCGATGATGGTGCGCTCGCTCCAGTGCCGGACGTTGACGACGCGCAGGAACTGAATCGGGTGCGCGATCAGCGCGAACACGAACTTGAGCCACCGCGGCACTCGTCCGCCGCCGTCGGTCATCAGGGTCTGCAGCATGCCCATCGCGTTCGAGCCCTTGCCGTAGCGGCACGGTTCGATGTGGGTGTTGGGGCTGGGATGGAACGAGGACGTGATCGCGACTCCGCGGGTGAGGTCCATGTTCGGATCGACCGCCAGCTTGGCCGCTCCGACGATCGACTCGGAGTTGGTGCGTGTCAGCTCCCCGAGCGTGTCCGACAGACGGGGCAGCGCGCCGGTGTCCTTCATCTTGTGCAGCAGGTTCTGCGTGCCCCAGGTGCCGGCCGCCAGCACGACGTTGGCTGCGCTGTAGGTCTTGCGCCCCTTGCGCAGCCGAGCGCCGGTGCGTTCGGTGTCGACGTCCCAGGTGCCGTCGGATCGCGGAACGAGACCGGTGACGGTCGTCATCGGCACGATCTCGGCTCCCGCGCGCTCGGCCAGGCCGAGGTAGTTCTTCAGCAGGGTGTTCTTGGCTCCGTGGCGGCAACCGGTCATGCACTCGCCGCACTCGATACATCCGGTGCGTTCGGGACCTGCGCCGCCGAAGTACGGATCCGGGACGGTCTTGCCGGGCTCGTCTCCGAAGAACACGCCCACCGGGGTCTGGATGAAGGTGTCGGCAACGCCCATGTCCTCGGCAACCGACTTCATCACCTCGTCGGCGGGGGTCATGTGCGGGTTGCGCACGACGCCGAGCATGCGGGTGGCCTGGTCGTAGAACGGGGAGAGTTCACTGCTCCAGTCGGTGATGTGCGCCCACTGCTTGTCCTCGAAGAACGGTGCCTGAGGCTTGTAGAGGGTGTTCGCGTAGTTCAGCGAACCGCCGCCGACTCCGGCACCGGCGAGGATGAGGCAGTCGCGCAGCAGGTGCACGCGCTGGATGCCGTAGAGGCCGAGCTTCGGTGCCCACAGGAAACGCTTGAGGTCCCAGCTGTTCTTCGCGAAGTCCTTGTCCTCGAAGCGCTGCCCGGCTTCCAGGATGCCGACGCGGTATCCCTTCTCCACCAGGCGCAGCGCGGTGACACTTCCGCCGAAGCCCGAACCGACGATCAAGACGTCGTAATCCGTGGCGCGAACAGCTGAACCCATGGTGACCTCCGCTACATCCGATGCTGTCGAACAGTATGCACACCCCTATGTGACTACCGCCACAAGCGATTCTAGCTGTTACGAGAGGTATCACCAACCCAGGGTCGACTTACGTGGACGCCATGCAGCAGAAAGGGCGCGCACCCCCCGTGCGAGAGGAGTACGCGCCCTTTGGAACAGACGTCGTCAGGCCCTGACGTTCAGGCCCACCTTCTGGAATTCCTTGAGATCGGAGTATCCGGACTTCGCCATCGACCGACGCAGTCCGCCGACGAGGTTGATCGAGCCGTACGACTCACGCGACGGTCCGTTGAGCACCTGATCCAGGCTCGGACGGTCCCCCGCCGACATCGGCAGCAGCGCACCGCGCGGCATGGACGGATGCGCCGCGGCGGACGGCCAGTACCAACCTCCGCCGGGAGCCTCGGCAGCGACGGCCAGCGGAGCACCGAGAACCGCAGCATCGGCCCCGCAGGCGATGGCCTTGGCGAGCGCACCGGAGGTGGTGATGTCGCCGTCGGCGATGACGTGCACGTAGCGCCCGCCGGTTTCGTCCAGGTAGTCCCGACGCGCCGCGGCCGCATCGGCGATGGCGGTGGCCATCGGAACGCCGATACCGAGCACCTCACCGGTGGTCGTGCCACCTTCGACCGAGCCGTAACCGACGATGACGCCTGCCGCACCGGTACGCATCAGGTGCAGTGCGGTGCGGTGATCGCTCACGCCGCCGGCGATGACGGGAACGTCGAGTTCCGCGATGAAGGTCTTGAGGTTGAGCGGCTCGTCCTCGCCGTGTGCCACGTGCTCGGCGGAGATGATCGTGCCCTGGATGACCAGCAGATCGAGGCCCGATGCAACGAGGGCAGGGGTGAGCGAGCGAGCGTTCTGGGGGCTCACCCGAACGGCGACGGTCACCCCGGAGTCACGGACCTGACCGACCGCTGCGGCCAGCAGATCCGGCCGGAGCGGTGCGGCGTGCAGTTCCTGCAGGAAGGCGATCGGCGCGTCGGGATCGAGATCGGTCTCGGCGATGTGGATCAGCTGATCGATCTTGGCCTGCACGTCCGAGTGGCGCGCCCACAGCCCTTCACCGTTGATGACCCCCAGCCCACCCTGTCGACCCAGCTCGATCGCGAACTCGGGCGAGACCAGAGCATCGGTCGGATGCGCGAGGAGGGGAATGTCGAAGCGGTACGCGTCGAGCTGCCATGCCGTCGACACCTCCTTCGACGACCGGGTACGACGGGACGGCACGATGTCGATGTCGTCCAGCTGGTAGGTGCGGCGGGCTTCTCTGCCCATGCCGATTTCAACGAGGTCGCGCACGCGCGCACCTTTCTACTTCGGGAGCGAATCGAATCGGCCCAAACAGGCCGAAGCGACTATCGGGTGGTGTAGTTCGGGGCCTCTGCGGTCATCGTGATGTCGTGGGGGTGGCTCTCCTTGAGCCCGGCCGCCGTGATCTGTACGAACTGAGCCTTCTGCAGGTCCTCGATCGAGGTGGACCCGGTGTACCCCATCGCAGCGCGCAGACCACCGGTGAGCTGGTGGATGACCTGGTTCAACGGTCCGCGGTACGGGACGCGACCCTCGATGCCCTCGGGCACCAACTTGTCCTCGGCCAACACGTCGTCCTGGAAGTAGCGGTCCTTGGAGAACGACTTCGCTCCCCCGCGTCCCTGCATCGCGCCGAGCGAACCCATTCCGCGGTAGCTCTTGAACTGCTTGCCGCCCACCAGGATCAGCTCACCCGGAGACTCTGCGGTTCCGGCCAGCAACGATCCGAGCATGGCGGTCGAGGCACCGGCGGCGAGAGCCTTGGCGATGTCACCGGAGAACTGCATACCGCCGTCGGCGATGACCGGCACACCGTGCGGCTTGCACGCGGCCACGGCTTCGAGAATGGCGGTGATCTGCGGAGCACCGACACCTGCGACCACACGGGTGGTGCAGATCGATCCCGGTCCGACTCCCACCTTCACCGCATCCGCGCCTGCCTCGACGAGAGCGAGTGCGCCCGCGCGGGTGGCAACGTTGCCGCCGACGACCTGAACGCGGTCGCCCACCTCCGCCTTGAGCTTGCTGACCATCTCGAGCACCTGCGAATTGTGGCCGTGCGCGGTGTCGACGATGATGACGTCCACTCCGGCGTCGGTCAATGCCATCGACCGAGACCAGGCATCCTGCCCGACGCCCACAGCGGCACCGACCAGCAGTCGACCGTCACGGTCCTTGGTGGCATCGGGGTGCTGCTCGGTCTTGACGAAGTCCTTCACGGTGATCAGGCCGGTCAGCGCGCCTTTGCCGTCCACGATCGGCAGCTTCTCGATCTTGTGACGGCGCAGCAGGCCGAGCGCAGCTTCCGCAGTCACGCCCTCCTGAGCGGTGATCAACGGGGCCTTGGTCATCACGTCGGCGACGCGGCGATTCTGATCGACCTCGAATCGCATGTCGCGGTTGGTGATGATACCGACCAGCGCGCCGGTCTCGTCCGTGACGGGAAGACCGGAGATACGGAAGCGCGCACACATGGCGTCGACCTCGGCCAACGAGTCGGTGGGCTTGCAGGTGACGGGGTCGGTGACCATCCCGGCCTCCGAACGCTTGACCGTCTCGACCTGGGACGCCTGATCCTGCAGTGACAGGTTGCGGTGCAACACGCCCATACCGCCTGCGCGGGCCATGGCGATGGCCATCCGGGCCTCGGTGACGGTGTCCATGGCCGAGCTGACCAGCGGCACTCGCAAGCGGATCTCGCGGGTGATCTGGCTGGACGTATCGACCGAGCTGGGAATCAGATCCGAAGCGGCCGGCAGCAGCAGGACGTCGTCGAACGTGAGGCCGAGCATCGCGACCTTGTTGGGATCGTCGCCGCCTGTGCGGACGTGGGCTCCGGGACTACTCATGCGAATCTGGCCCTCCCTAGAGCCTGGTTGCACTTCGGCGCGGCGTGCGGCCGGTGAGAGCTCGCAGGCGCACCGCAGTGCGGGATTGGAGAACGGATGGAGTTTCGGCACTTGCACTCATCTGTTCAGCGCCGTGAACCATGGTATCGGCTAGGGCACAACCAGTGCGAATGCGTCTCGCTGTGAGTGGCTTCGAGCACCGAAACCCCGGTCCTCGGCGTTGTCGGTGGCAGGTACGTCCGGCATGTCGCGTTCGAACGGCTGGCGCAGACCCACCAGTCCTGCGTACCGTGGAGGCGTGCGCGATCAATTGCCTCCCGGTCTACCCCCGGATCCGTTCGCCGGAGACCCAGCCGACCCGTCGGCCGCCCTCGACGCCATCGAGCCAGGCCAGCCCCTCGATCCTCAGGAGCGATTGGCCGTCGAAGAGGACCTGGCGGACCTGGCTGTCTACGAGGCTCTCCTGGGCCACCGCGGCATCCGCGGTCTCGTCGTGTGCTGCGAGGACTGCCAGCAGGACCACTACCACGACTGGGACATGCTGCGTGCGAATCTGCTCCAGCTGCTCGTCGACGGCACCGTCCGGCCGCACGAGCCTGCCTACGACCCCGTACCCGACGCCTACGTGACCTGGGACTACTGCCGAGGCTTCGCCGACGCTTCGATGAACGACGCGCTGCACGGCGACGGATTCGACAGCTGACCTCCGACACTTCGCAACGAAGAAGCCCGACACGATGATCGTGTCGGGCTTCTTCGTGTCCGGTGAAGGATCGAGAACCTGTCAGCTGCCGCCGGAGGGAACCGACATACGGTCGCGGTTCTCCGAGGAGCTGCTGCCTCCGGCGGTTGCCGTCGGCTGATCGGGCTCTTGCAGCACCGTCGGTGTGACGTCGGTGGTCGTTGTCGGACTCGGCGTCGTCGTCGTGGGCGGAACCTCGGGCGTCGTCGTTGCCGGAGCCGGAGTGCTCTGCACACCCGTGGTATCGGGCGTGACCTGATCCACCGGTGCCGGTGGCACGAAGACCTCCGGGCTGGGGAGCGGAGCCGGAACGACCGGAACCGGGGGCGGGACAGGCGCGGGCACCGTCAGTGCCTGCAACTCCTGCAGCAGACGTGCCAGCCACTGGTCGAGCTCGGCGCGCTGACCGTCGTCGAGAACAGCGGAACTGCTGTTCGACGCACCGTCGAGGAGTGCGCGAGCGGCAGTGGTGTCCCCCGAGGACAGGAGATTCTCCGCCTCTTGCAACTTCGACGTCGTATCGATCTGAGCGACAGTCGAATCCGCCTGCTCCGAGAAGACGACCGATTTGACGCTCCACAACGGATCGTCCGGCGTCGAGTTGTACGAGATGACCACCAGACCACCCATCACGACGGCGATCGCGGCTGCGGCACCGGCGATGGGACGCAGCAGACGCATGCGTCCACCGCGGTTGGCCGAGCTCGAGCGCGCCATGTCGGCGGCGAGCTTCTCGCGTTCGACGGAGGCGACGACCACGTCGAGGGAGGGTCCGGCCGGCATGGCCGGCGTGATCACGTCTGCTCGCCAATTGGCCAACAGAAGGGCGAGTTGGTACTCGTCTGCGTCATCGGTGGCAATCGGTCCGTCGCCACTGATCGCGTCGATGAACGCATCGTCACGACGTACGGCGACGAGGTCCACAGGACCACCGTCTGCGCCGATGTCGGCATAGGGATCGTTCTGCTTCGGTCCAGTGGAGTTCACGTGCTCACCGATACGCGAGATTCCGCGACGCGGCGTCTCACCGGGGCCACCGTGACCATTGTCCCTAGCCATACATTTCACCTGCTCTCACAACTTCGTTCTTCAGTTTTGCGATAGCTCGGTGCTGAGCCACGCGGATAGCGCCTGCAGTGCTGCCGACGGCGGCTGCTGTTTCCTCGGCCGACAGTCCGACGATGAGTCGGAGCACCAGAATCTCGCGGTGCTTGGCAGGCAAGGTGTCCAGCAGTGCAGTCATCTGTCGACTCGACTCGGATTCGAGAGCGCGCTGCTCCGGTCCGTGCTCCATCGACACGACATCTGGTACTTCGGCGGCCGGGTCCGATTTGTTACGCGAGGCACTGCGATGGGCGTCGGCGACCTTGTGAGCCGCGATGCCGTACACGAATGCCATGAACGGACGACCTTGATCCTGGTATCGCGGCAAGGCGGTCATGACTGCCAAACAGACCTCCTGCGCCACGTCGTCGGCCGAAAGCTGACCGCGCTCAGCCGAACCGACCCGTGCTCGGCAGTACCGAACGACGAGTGGTCGGATGAATTCCAAGACCCGGGACAGAGCCAGTCGATCGCCTTGCGCTGCGGCAACGACGAAAGAGTCCAACTCCTCACCCGCACTGTTCATCGTCGACAAATTTCCCCGCGTTACAGGTACGCACCCGCCTGGGAGCGCTTCCACGTGGTGGTGGAACGAGACCAAGGATAGCGACACCACCCGGCCACAACCGAACCGATCGGTCCGCCTTCGACCCAGGTCCTGGTCAACCGACCGTCGAACCACCCAGGCGATCGATGGCGGCGGCCAGGTCGGCGGACGAGGCCATCCCGGCGTCGACCCCGCCTGTTCCTTCGCAGAGCATCGTGGCGGCCCAGCGCAGGGGCAGCAGCCCGGCCATCTCCGCAGCGCAGGCCACCTGAACGGCCGACTCACGAGCACGACCGGTCTCACCGACACAGCTCAGCGCCGCCGCAGCCACCAGGTCGGTCTTGACGATGTGGCGTAACGAATCGGCATCGTTGGCGAGAGCCCGAGCGTTCTCGGCGTGTCGGACCGCCCCTGGGCCGTCGCCGCGCATCATCGCCAGCTCGGCCGCTACCCACGACGCCCGTAGTGCCGGACGCCACAGCCCCTGACCGGCGGGGTCCTGCCGCTGCTCGGCACTGCGGGCCAACAGGGTGTCCGCGAGGCCGAAACGTCCGATTCCCAACGCATCTGCGGCCAGGCCGGTCAGCGCATCGCTCCGGGCCTCCACCGAGTCCGTCGATCTCGGCGGTCCCCCGAGTCCGACGAGAAGGACCGCGATGCCGTCCCAGCGGCGGGCTCGCTCGTGTTCGCCCACCTGACGCAACCACGACGCCGTGGTCGACGCGTGCAGCGACCGAAGCTCCGCGCTGCGGGGTCGATACCGCCGAAGCTCGACTCCGGCTGCGCTGTACCGGCCCTGCCCTGCCAACGCGACACTGCGAAACCAGCTCTCTCGCGGATCGGTGGCTGCAGGCAGCGGGAATCGGCCGGGGTTGCCGCCGAATGCGGCGTCGAAGAGTTCGGACTGCGTCGCGGTGAACAGCGAGCTCTGCTCTGAAGGCACGGAGGCAAGGGTAGGGCCATCGCCGATGACGAACGGCGTCCGAGTCCTACCGATACGACGCGGCGCAATTGCGTGAGGCGAATTCACTGTCGGTCCGAAAAGGGACAACGGGTCGTTTCGCGCGCAGAGAATGCAGTTTTCAAGGAATTAACAATGTGAACACAGCCGACTCGAAGACGAGAATCTGAACGCTGTGTGGCGAATAGGTTAATCGGCGCAGTCGGTCACACGATCGGCAAGCGATGCGCCGCACGCCGTCCGTTCGCCCCTTCGGGTCCCGGACGGCGCTCCGCGCAATCGCGTCGGACACCTCGCGCGGCCTCGACCGAATGGATCGACGCCTCACCCGACGCGTGCCACGGAGCGGCCCGAAGCACCAACGAAACGGCTGTGAACAGGGAAAACATCAACTACGTCATGCCGGTCGCATCGAGCTATCACATTGACGACCGACGCCGGACGACTGAGCTCCGCGACTTCGCTTCGACAGCCGGAATGCCGATGCCCTTCCCATCGTCTCCCGTGTCGACGGATTCTTCAACAGGAAGGACACGCACGCGGGTGAGTCGAAGTAAATATCGCCCGTGTTAATTCTTTGCCCCATAACTATGCATTTGCACACGACAGAGAACTATTGACTCGATTTCGTCGATCCACATAACGTTGTCGGCATTCGGATCACGAATCCGAGAAGCCACACCACCCTAGGAGTTTCCATGCCGCAGCCGAATCACCTCCCTGGGCCGAACGCCGACATTTGGGATTGGCAGATGCACGGCCTGTGCCGTGGCGTCGATTCGTCCATGTTCTTCCACCCGGACGGCGAGCGGGGCCGGGCACGAGCACAGCGCGAGATGCGGGCGAAGGAAATGTGCCGTAGTTGCCCCGTCCTCGCCCAGTGCCGTACACACGCCCTCAACGTCAGCGAGCCCTACGGGATCTGGGGCGGAATGTCGGAGACCGAGCGAGAACTGCACGCTCGTCACAATCGCCGCCGCATTGCGGTGTAATCACCCGAACACACGAGAAAGCCCCCAACCCGAAAGGGTTGGGGGCTTTCTCGTGTCATCGAACGTCAGTGAGCGTGTCCGTGCCCGGCAGAAGGCTCGGGGGCCTCTTCCGGCTTCTCCACGATCGCGCTCTCGGTCGTCAGGATCATGCGTGCAACCGACGCGGCATTGACCACAGCGGAGCGCGTCACCTTGACCGGATCGACGACGCCATCGGCCAACAGGTCGCCGTACGTCAGGGTCGCGGCGTTGAATCCGTGTCCCTTCGGCAGTTCTGCCACCTTGCTGACGACGACGGAACCGTCGATGCCCGCGTTGGAGGCGATCCAGAACAGCGGTGCGTTGAGTGCGTTGCGCACCACGGCCACACCGGTGGCTTCGTCGCCGGTCAGGCCGAGGTCGTCGGCCAGAGCCAACGCTGCCTGAGTCAGAGCCGAACCGCCGCCGGGGACGATGCCCTCTTCGACGGCGGCCTTGGCCGCAGCCACAGCGTCGTCGACGCGGAACTTGCGTTCCTTGAGCTCGGTCTCGGTGGCAGCGCCGACCTTGATGACCGCGATGCCGCCCGAGAGCTTCGCCAGACGCTCTTCGAGCTTCTCGCGATCCCACTCGGAGTCGGTGTTCTCGATCTCGCGGCGGAGCTGACCGACGCGCGCGTCGATGTCGTCCTGCGTGCCCGCACCGTCGACGATGGTCGTGTCGTCCTTGGTGACGACGACGCGACGAGCGCGACCGAGCAGCTCGAGTCCGGCTTCCTTCAGGCTCAGACCCACATCGGCGGTGATGACCTGGCCGGCCGTCACGACCGCGAGATCGTCGAGGAACGCCTTGCGACGATCACCGAAGAACGGTGCCTTGACCGCCACGGCCTTGATCGTCTTGCGGATGGAGTTGACGACCAGCGTCGAGAGAACTTCACCTTCGGTGTCCTCGGCGATGATGAGCAACGGCTTGCCACTCTCGGCAACCTTCTCCAGCAGCGGCAGAAAGTCCGGAAGCGAGGTGATCTTCTCGCGGTACAGCAGGACGTACGCGTCCTCGAGAACTGCTTCCTGCGCGTCGACGTCGGTGACGAAGTACGGCGAGAGGTAGCCCTTGTCGAACTGCACGCCTTCGGTGACCGAGAGCTCGGTGAGCAGCGTCGAGGACTCCTCGACGGTGACGACGCCGTCCGCGCCGACGCGGGTGAGCGCCTCGCCGACGAGTTCGCCGATCTCGGGGTCACGCGAGGACACGGTGGCGACCTGAGCGATCGCCTGCTTGCCCTCGACCGGGGTTGCGGCGGCGAGCAGAGCCTCGGCGACCTTGTCGGCCGCCTTGGAGATGCCGGTGCCGAGTGCGATCGGGTTGGCACCTGCGGCGATGTTCTTCAGACCGCCGCGCACGAGCGCCTGCGCGAGGACCGTCGCGGTGGTGGTTCCGTCGCCTGCGACGTCGTTGGTCTTGGTGGCGACGCTCTTGACCAGCTGCGCGCCGAGGTTCTCGAACGGATCTTCCAGGTCGATCTCACGAGCGATCGAGACGCCGTCGTTCGTGACGGTCGGACCGCCGAATGCCTTGGACAGGACGACGTGGCGTCCCCGCGGCCCGAGCGTCACCTTGACGGCGTCGGCCAGCTTGTCGACGCCGCGTTCGAGTGCGCGGCGCGCTTCCTCGTTGAATTGGATTTGCTTTGCCATGTTTCGGTGTTACTCCTTCGAGTAAAGAAACTCGATCGAACGCACACCGCCCCGGGACCGACACGAAAATCGGATACCGGGGCGGGATGCGTTGTGGCCTACTTGGCGATGACAGCCAGCACGTCGCGTGCCGACAGAATCAGGTACTCCTCGCCGGCGTACTTGATCTCGGTGCCGCCGTACTTGCTGTAGATGACGGTGTCACCTTCTTTGACGTCGACCGGGATGCGGTTGCCCTTCTCGGTGACACGGCCTTCGCCTACGGCGACGACGGTGCCCTCCTGGGGCTTCTCCTTGGCTGTGTCGGGGATGACCAGACCGGAGGCGGTCGTCGTCTCGGCCTCGTTGGCCTGGACGAGGATCTTGTCCTCGAGCGGCTTGATTTTCACGCTCGCCACGTTGAGCCCTCCAAAGTTATGGGGTACGCGTCCGGGGTCGGATCCCCGGACAGCTGTGTGTAAGTACTTCTCCTGCGGTTCTGACAATCACGGCCTGAACTCGTTCCCGTCGTCGCGGGTGCCGGGACTTCGCTCGGTGCCAACTAGCACTCTATACACGAGAGTGCCAGCACTCAAGGGCTGGGTTCGCCAGGTTCGTGACACGTGGGTCGCGCGCGTGCGCACGCGCCCTCCTGCACCACCGCAAAGATCCGAAAACGGGCGAATCAGGACCCGAAACGCCGAACACCGGAGTCGTTTCCCGCTGTTTTACCGGCGTCCGCGAAGCCATCGAAAGACCAGGTAGGAGGCTATGAACTTTCACCGAAGAACCTACCGAGCGGCATATCGCGCTCGCGATGAGGCACGAAGTAACGTTACGATAACGGAGCTGTCCGAGCGATAACGGTCGACAGCCGTGCCGCGACATGGCACACAGAGCAGTCGATTCCGGACAGGTACACAGGGGCGGGAGGTGCAGCATGCGAGTAGGCGTGGGTATATCCACCGGATCCGAGGTCGTGTGCGCAGCCCTCGTCACCGTCGACACCGACGGTAGTCGCACGGTCGAATACCGCACCGTCTCCACCGATCGCCAAGCGAACACCGACATCGGTGATCTGGTCACCTCGGCCATCGAACTCATGGCCTCTCTGATTCCCGGTCACCGGACCCCCGACGCGATCGCCGTCACCTACCGCACCGAGGAGCACGCTGCGGGAATTCGCGCAGCGCTGGCCCACACCACCCGCGATGTTCGACTGGTGCCCGAATCCGCTGCCGCGTCCGCGCATCTGGCGACCACCGGCCTCATCGATCGATACGACACGATCGCGCTGGTCGATCTCGGTGCCTCGGGCATGTCGGTCACCGTCACCGATCGAACCACCGACAAGGTACTGGCGCACGGCCGATCGGACGCCGTCGGCGGCGACGCCATCAACGTGCTCGTCCGGAACCTCGTGCAGGACATGACCCGTGACAACCTTCGGGACGACATCCGCGACGACCGCGGAATCGGGTCCGCGCGGTACCGATCGGTCAAGGAACAGCTGTCCCACTCGGACGAAGTCAGCATCGCGCGTTACAGCGGAATCCCGCTGACGGTCACCCGGGACGCATTCGACACCGCCGCGACCCCGATCTTCGGCACCGCAGCCGAGTTCGTACGAGGAGTGTTCGACGAGAGCACTCACGAACCCGAGGTCATCGTGCTGATCGGTGGAGGGGCGCACATCCCCCTGCTCGCCGCCACGCTCACCGACATGTTCCACGCCCCGGTCGTTCGAATGTCCGAGCCCGACGCGGTTCTTGCCGTCGGCGCTGCCTCCGTTGCCGCATCTGCCGACGGCGGCGGCTACCAACTCGTCTCGGCCACGCGCAACACCGCGACCCGGATGAGTCGGTACTCCGGTGCGATCGCGGCCGCCGTCGTCGCAGGTGGTCTCGTTCTCGCCTACGGCGTGCAGACGATGACGCCTGCCGACGATGCCAGCGTCTCTCCGGCCGGAAGTACCGCGCGATCCGCGACCGAATCCAGCGATACCGGTGCGCCGGCCACCGGGGGCTACTCCCCCGACGAGGATCAGACGACAGCAGGACGCACCCCCGGGGATCGATCCGACCCCACGGCGACCTCGGTGGACGCCACCGGATCGTCGGCGCGGTTCACCACGACCGCTCCGCCGACCAGTACCCCGACACTGCGTCCCGCACCGGACCTCCCGCGGATCGAGTGGCCGATCGACCCCACCACGAACCCGTCGTCCCCCGATGCCACCACCGGGATCCCGATCGAGCCGCCGACCTCGGTCACCACGACTCCGGTTCGACCCTCCGAACCGATCGAGTCCTCGGACCCGAGCGACACGACCGAGATCGTTCCCGGCCCGACGCCCGAGCCCACTACCGAGGTCACACCCGAGGTCACACCCGAGTTCACTCCGGTGCCGACCGAGTCGATCACCGTGCCGACCACCGATGTCAGCGGTTCGGAACCCACCCCGGAACTGACGGCACCACCGACGGTATGGTCGCCGCCGGTCGCAGCTCCCGCGGCGTCCGGATCCCCGACCGATCCACTGTCGGCAGCCGAGCCGTCGGTTCCGCGTTCGTCCGAGACCACAGCCGCAACGCAGGACGCTCAGCCGGGCACCTGACTGGTCGCGACCGAGAGGCCGGGGTCGGTCACAGCGGTCAACGCCGACGGCTCGGCTCCGCCCGCAACGAGGTGGGCGCCCAGTGCGGCGATCATCACGCCGTTGTCGGTACACAGTCGCGGCTTCGGAATTCTCAGCGTCAAACCCTGCTCTGCACAGCGACTTTCGATCAGCGAACGAATGCGAGAGTTGGCGGTGGCACCCCCACCCAGCACGATCGTGTCGACATCGACGTCGGTTGCCGCGCGAACGGCCTTCATCGTCAGGACATCGGCGACGGATTCCTGGAAGGACGCCGCGATGTCTGCGACAGGAATCGGATCCCCCGCACGTTGTCTGGCCTCGACGAATCGAGCGACGGCCGTCTTGACCCCGGAGAAGGAGAAGTCGTAACGGGCATCGCGTGGGCCGGTCATGCCTCGGGGAAACGCGATCGCAGCCGGGTCACCCTCGCGCGCAGCATCATCGAGTGCCGGGCCACCCGGATACCCCAATCCGAGGAGCCGCGCAACCTTGTCGAAGGCCTCCCCCGCTGCGTCGTCGACCGTGGTCCCGAGCTCGGCGATCGGCCGGGACAGATCGTCGACGTGCAGCAGATGAGTGTGTCCTCCGGAGACCAACAGCGCCACGCACGACGGCATCGGGCCGTGCTCGAGCGTATCGACCGCGACGTGTCCACCGAGATGGTTGACCGCATAGAAGGGCACGCCCCAGGCCGCGGCGTACGCCTTCGCAGCGGCAACCCCGACCAGCAACGCCCCGGCCAGCCCCGGCCCGATCGTCACCGCGACGGCGTCGGGACGCTCGATGTCCGCGGCCGCCAGAGCCCGCCGCATGGTCGGCACGATCGCTTCGAGATGTGCGCGCGACGCCACCTCGGGCACCACTCCGCCGTACCGCGCGTGTTCGTCGACGCTGGAGGCGACCTCGTCGGCCATCAGTTCGCACGTCCCCGCTCCGCCCCAGCGGACGATCCCGACTCCTGTTTCGTCGCAGGAACTTTCGATACCCATGACGATCATCGGGCTGATCCTTTCGTGTTCTCGGGCCGACGCATGGTGAAGGCGTCGGCCCCGCTCGGCTGGTAGTACCCGGCCCTGGTGCCCACGATCTGGAACCCTTCGCGTCGGTACAGCTCGATGGCGGGCTCGTTGTCGGTGCGGACCTCGAGAAAGACCGGCCCACCGTGCTCGTCGGCCACGCGCAGCAGTTCGTCGAGCAATCGCCCGCCGATTCCCCTGCGGTGATGCGACGGATCGACTCCGATGGTGTGCACCTCGGACTCACCGACGACGAACGCTCCGCGGCTCGGCTGCCCCAGCAGCGAGATGCCTGCGTAGCCGACGACCTCGTCGTTCTCTCGCGCGGTGACGTAATGATTGTGTGGCGCGGCCAATTCCGCGATGAATGCATCCTCGGCCCACGGGTCGTCACCCGGGAACAGCACGGTCTCGAGATACGCGCACCGAGCAGCATCCGCCGCCGTCATCGACTCGATCGACACGGTCACTTCAGAGCCTTCGCTGCGGCTCGCTCGTCGAGCGTCTTGGCGTCGGGGCGGCGCAGGTACAACGGGACGAGCGGGCCGGGCACGATCCCGCTGCCGATATCGGCGGCGGCCACCGCGACCAGTCCGGCCGGAGACGGTGCCTGCACATCATGAACCGGAAGCTCGAATGCCGCAGCATGCGGTGCCGATCCGGCGACCGCGTCGACTCCCACACGGTCCAGTTCGGCCGGGGCCACGACGTCGGGTCCCGCGACTCGCACTCCCGCTTCGTAACGCGCCCAATAGATTTCGCGTCGACGCGCATCGGTCACCACCAACAGGGACCCGGATTCGGAGACATCCGAGGCAATGGCGTCGAGACTACAGACGCCGAACACCGGAAGACCGAGTGCGTCACCGAAGGCCGCTGCCGTCGCCATTCCCACCCGTAAGCCGGTGTAGGGCCCTGGACCGACGCCGACGACGACGGCACCGAGATCGGCGGCGGTGATCTGCGCCTCGGACAGGCACTCGAGGATGTTGGGGGTGAGTATTTCTGCATGCGATCGCGCGTCCACCCGAACCCGCGTGGCGAGCGTCGTGGCCACTGCACCGACGGCGGACTCGGTCAGACTCACCACACCTGCGGTGACGGCGGGGGTCGAGGTGTCGACGGCAAGTACAAGCACGATGTTTCAGATTACCCGCACGCTCGCATGCCGACTCACTGCCGTCGTGCACAGCCGGCCGGGCTCAGTGCTGCGGCGTGACCACCGATTCCACGCGGCGTGCCGTCGCGCGTCGAACGTCGGAGTCCGGGTCACGCGTCAGACGAACCGACACATGGCCGTCAGTCAGCTTCTCGACCAATCCCTCACCCCACTCGACCACGACCACGGCGTCCGTGAGGTCGGTATCGAGGTCGAGGGCATCGAGTTCGTCGAGCGCCGACTGCCCCGTCATCCCCAGCCGATACGCATCGACGTGGACGAGCGCAACCGGCGGCAGACCGTGGGGCCGCGACCCGGCCCGGTGCTCACGGGCGATCACGAACGTCGGCGAGGTGACGCGGCCCTGCACACCGAGTCCGGCCGCAATCCCCTTCGTCATGGCTGTCTTTCCGGCCCCGAGCGGGCCGTCGAGAATCACCAGATCGCCGGCGACCAGAACGTCCGCAAGCCGTGCGCCGAACTCGGCAGTGTCTGCGGCAGTGGCCAATTCGACATCCACCGGCAAGATCAGCGGCTCGTCAGACAACGCCCCACCGCCGCTTCTTGCCCGCGGCCTCCGTTGCCCGTGCCACGAGGCGCGCGATCGCACCGTTGACCTGTTCCGGAAATTCGAGTTGAACCAAGTGCCCGCCCTGGCGCACACGCACCATCTCCGAACGCGGCAGGGCCTGAGCCAGAGCCTCCGAGCTCGCGAACGGAATGATCCAATCCTCGTCGCCACACACGACCGATACCGGAATGTTCTCGAATTCCAGCAAGGCCTCGGACTCGTCGTGCAACTCGAGCGTCTCGAGGAAATTGACGATCGTGACGACGGACGTGTCGTCGATCATCGACTGGGAGAATGCCACCAGTCGTGGGGACACCCTGGTGCCGTAAGACGCCGCGCGCAGTACCGGTGAGATGAGTGCGCGCACAGCTCCGCGACCGAACTGCACGAAGCCGGGCGACGTCCGCACCGCGAGCCGGAACGCGTCGACGGCCGGATTCTGCAGACTTCGGCCCACCCCGGATTGCGCGAGACCGGCAGCTGTCGTCGAGATCAGGACTGCGCCGATGACACGCTGACGCAGCACGTCCGATCGTTGCCGCGCCATCGACAGGATCGACATTCCGCCCATCGAGTGCCCCACCAGAACGATGCGGCCCTTGGGTACCACCGAGCGAATCACCGCATCGAGATCGAGGCCGAGTTGACCGATGGTGCAACTCTCCGGGCTCGGTACTCCCGACCGCCCGTGACCGCGCTGGTCGTAGAAGACCATGCGGACCGTCGAACCCCATTGCTGTTCGAGTGCACGTCGTTGGAAATGCCACGACGACGTGCGAAGGCAGTAACCGTGCACGAATATCACGGTCAGTTCGGCATCCGAGGGACCGACTTCGCGAACCGCGAGCGGCACGCCGTCGTCCGCGGTGACGATACTGCCTCGGTCGGCATCCATCAGGTCGAGATTCTCGGTGGCCAGCGGATCCTTGTTGGACCGGAACGCCGTCTCGCGCACCACAATTGCAATACTCTGCAGCAATCCGAGCATGATCTATTTCGTCGCCTCCCCTGAGTGCGCGGCGACGAACCGTCGTCGAACACGTCCACGAATGCCGGTGACGACCTCGTAGCTGATTGTGTCGAGCGCATCCGCCCAATCCTGAGCGTGCGCTTCTCCCCTGTCCCCTGGCCCGAACAGTAGCGCCTCGTCGCCGACCGCGACACCCGAGCCGCCGCCACCGAGGTCGACGACGAATTGATCCATGCACACGCGCCCCACCGAGGGATAGCGGCGACCTCCGATGGTCACACCGAACCGCCCACTGAGGCGGCGAACGACACCGTCGGCGTAACCGAGAGCGACGAGTGCGACCACGGTGTCTGCGGGAGCGGTCCAGGTGTAGCCGTAGGACACCGATTCACCTTCGCTCACCTTCTTGATGTTCGCCACCTGCGCCGAGAGCGTCAGGACCGGGCGTAGCCCGTATGTCCCCAGCTCGGGTACCGGCGACAAGCCGTACAGAGCAATACCCGGGCGGACCATGTCGAAACCGAGATCGGGTCTGGTCAAGGTGGCAGCCGAGTTGGACAGATGCACGACGGCGGGAGGTGTTCCGCGGCGGGTAGCGCGCCGCACGGCGTCTCGAAGCCGCTCCGCCTGGGCATCGTTGGCCGGATGACCCGGCTCGTCGGCGCATGCCAAGTGCGAGAACATTCCGGTCAACCGAACACTGCCCTCCGCGACGGCAACCGCCGTCGTGTCGAGCACGTCGTCGAGATCGGCTTCCGCGACCCCGTTGCGGTTGAGCCCGGTGTCGATCTTGAGCGTGAGATCAGCGGTTCGGCCGACTCGGCGCGCGGCGTCGACCACGGCATCGAGCTGGGCGGCCGTGGACACTGCGATCCCCACCTGCCCGGCGATTGCCGCAGCGAAGTCCGAATCCGTTCGATGCAACCACGCCAGCACCGGGACCGTGATTCCCGCTGCCCGGAGTTCGAGGGCCTCGCCGATGGTGGTGACGCCGAGCTCCTGCGCCCCCGCTGACACTGCGGCGCGTGCGACTTCGACGGCACCGTGGTTGTATCCGTCGGCCTTGACGACCGCCATCACTGCGGCGTCCCCGGCGAACTGCTGCAACATGTGGACGTTGTGAGCCACTGCGTCGAGGTCGACGGACGCCACAGCGCCCGAACCCGTCCGAGGATCGGTCCTCTCGTCGTCGCAGCCGATACTCACAACATTCGATAGTGCCATCCGGGCCGCCGATACGACGGATCAGGGTGCCACAAGTCGTGACACACCTGGTGTCGGACGTGGGCCACGCACCACCACGGTCACGTTGGGAGTGAGCGCACGGTTCGGATCGCGTCGGGAATGGCCTCACACAGTGGGCTCGCAGAAATGGGTGCCGCGAACTCTCCACCGGACCCGTGAGCCGCACGGGCGGCGGCCAGGGCGTGGACCTTCGCTCCGCAGGCAGCCGCCGTGGACGGTGCCATTCCCGACGCGAGCAGGGCCCCGAGAATGCCCGACAGTACGTCGCCCGAGCCGGCCGTCGACGCGGCCGATCCTCCGGCATCGCTGACGAACGTGGTGCCGTCCGCATCGGCGACGATCGTCGCCCGTCCCTTGAGCAGAACGGTGACGCCCCAACGCGCGGCGAGATCTCGAACCGATCCCACTCGGTCGGGTGCGGGATCGGATCCGGTCAGGCGGGCGAATTCTCCGGCATGCGGGGTCAGCAGGGTCGGTGCGGCGCGTCCGGCAACCCAGCCTTCGTTCTGTGCGAGGACAGTGAGCGCATCCGCGTCGACGACCACCGGCAGGTCCGTGTCCAGAACTCGACGCACGATCTCCGCGGATTCCTCGTCGGTGCCGAAACCGGGACCGACCACCCACGCCTGCACCCTCCCAGCCGTGTCGAGATCCGGGGCGGCAACGACCTCCGGATAGTGCGACACGACCTCTGCGCCTGCGCTTCCCACGTAGCGGACCATCCCTGAGGTGGCCGCGACAGCCGCGCCCACGCAGAGCAGTGCGGCACCGGGGAACGTGGCGCTGCCGGCCAGGACACCCACCACGCCCTGCGAATACTTGTCGTCCGCGGCCGTGGGAATCGGCCACACCCGTCCTACGTCGGCCGGCTCGAGCGACGCCATCGCCGGCGCGGGCAGCTCGAGGCCGATGTCCACGAGTTCGATTCGGCCACAACGAGGTACGGCCAGCACATGCACGGGCTTACGGGCTCCGAACGTCACCGTCACGTCGGCGGTCACGGCCGGCCCCAGTGCGGCACCGGTCTCCGCGTCCACTCCGCTGGGAATGTCCACGGCCACGATCGGTGAGGTGATCTGCTCGACCACCGCAGCCGCATCGGGCCGCAACGGACCCTTGCCGGAAATTCCCACGATGGCGTCGACCACGATGTCGGCAGGTCCGCACCGAGTCACCACTCGTCCGCCCGACGCTCGCAGGGCTGCAAGACCTTCGGCGTGCACCCGCGTCGGGTCGAGCAGAAGAGCCGACACCGAGACACCGCGGCGACGCAGATATGTCCCCGCCCACAGACCGTCGCCGCCGTTGTCGCCCGTGCCCACCAGAATCGTCACGCGCCGCCCGGCGACGCCGCCCGTGCGCGCGGCCAGTTCGCCCGCCACGACGGTCGCCAAGCCGTACGCGGCGCGCCGCATGAGAACACCGTTGGGCAACGAGTTCAGCAGCGGCGCTTCCGCATTCCGAATCTGTTCGGGTGTGTAGTAACCGCGCATGCCGAGCGCTACTCGACGGTGACGGACTTGGCCAGGTTGCGCGGCTTGTCCACGTCGTAGCCGCGCGCCTGCGCGACCTCGGCGGCGAACACCTGCAGCGGAATCGTCGACAGAAGGGGCTGCAACAGCGTCGAGGCTGCCGGGGTCTCGATGAGATCGTCGGCGAAAGGCCGTACGGCCTCGTCGCCTTCTTCGGCGATGACGACCGTTCGCGCACCACGAGCCTGAATCTCGCGAATGTTGCTCAGCATCTTCGAGTGCAACACCGCACGACCCTTCGGCGACGGCATCACGATGATCACCGGCACACCGTCCTCGATCAGCGCGATCGGACCGTGCTTGAGCTCGCCCGCTGCGAAACCCTCCGCGTGCATGTACGCGAGTTCCTTGAGCTTGAGCGCGCCTTCGAGCGCAACCGGGTACCCGACGTGTCGGCCGAGGAACAGAATGGTCGTGGCCGTCGAGAGCTCTCGTGCCAGCGCCCGAACCGGCTCGACCGTCTCGAGCACCCGCTGCACCAACTCGGGCATCGCTTCGAGTTCGGCGAACTCACGCGCAACCTCGTCGGGATACTTGGTGCCGCGAGCCTGCGCCAACGCCAACCCGACCAGATAGTTCGCGGTCACCTGCGCGAGAAAGGCCTTGGTCGACGCGACGCCGATCTCCGGACCGGCACGCGTGTAGAGGACGGCGTCGGCCTCACGCGGAATCTGCGAGCCGTTGGTGTTGCACACCGCGAGAACCCGGGCCTTCTGATCCTTGGCGTGCCGAACTGCTTCGAGAGTGTCCGCAGTCTCGCCGGACTGCGAGATGGCGACGACCAGGGTCGATCGATCGAGTACCGGGTCGCGATAGCGGAATTCGCTGGCCAGTTCCACCTCGACCGGAAGCCGGGTCCAGTGCTCGATCGCGTACTTGGCGAGCAGGCCCGAGTGGTACGCGCTACCGCAGGCCACGACGAACACCTTGTCGACGTCGCGCAGTTCCTGATCGGACAGTCGCTGCTCGTCGAGCACAATTCGACCGTTGTCGAAGTGGCCGAGCAACGTGTCCGCCACCGCCGCGGGCTGCTCCTGGATCTCCTTGAGCATGAAGTAGTCGTGGCCGCCCTTCTCGGCGGCTGCCAGATCCCAATCGATTCGGAACGGACGCCCCTGCGCCTCGTTGCCCTCGAAATCGCTGATGTCGTAGCCGTCGGCGGTGATGACGACGACCTGGTCCTGGCCGAGTTCGACAGCGTTGCGAGTGTGCTCGATGAAGGCAGCGACATCGGACCCGAGGAACATCTCGCCCTCGCCGACGCCGAGAACCAATGGCGTGGAGCGGCGCGCCGCGACGATCGTGTCCGCATGATCGGAATGGGTGAACACCAGGGTGAACGCACCCTCGAGACGACGCAGAACTGCTTTCGCGCTGGCCACGAAATCGCCCGCGGTCGGGCCATCGGCGTAAGCACGCGAGACCAGGTGCACCGCGACCTCGGTGTCGGTATCGGAGAGGAACTCGATCCCGACCGCTTCCAGTTCGGCACGCAGCGGTCCGAAGTTCTCGATGATGCCGTTGTGCACCACCGCGACCGTTCCGGACGCGTCCCGATGCGGATGGGCGTTGCGGTCAGTGGGACGGCCGTGTGTCGCCCACCGGGTATGACCCATTCCGGTGGTGCCGACGAACGTATCGGTACCGATGTCGTCCAATTCGGCTTCGAGATTCGCCAGTCGACCCGCCTTGCGCTCGACGGCTGTCGCTCCCGCACCGTCGAGAATGGCGATGCCCGCGGAGTCGTAACCCCGATATTCCATACGCCGAAGCGCCTCGACCACCACACCCAGAGCTGGGCGGTGGCCGACGTAACCCACGATTCCGCACATGGACAATCAGGGTACTCGGCGGGGCGCGCACGACCCATTCGCTCAGGTTGACGTGTCCGGTGTCCCCCTGACGCGCCGCAGTTCGGTAGCGTCATCTCTCGTGGCGAAACCGAAGAAGCTGGCATCTGCTCTCTCCAAGCGCGGCCCGCACAAGGTGCTGCGAGGCGACCTGGCCCTCGCCGGGCAACCCGGTGTCGTCTACACCCCAGCCGAGGGTTACGGCCTGCCCGGCGTCGCCTTCGCACACGGCTGGATGCTGCGTCCCAGTCATTACACCGACACCCTGAAGCATCTCGCGTCCTGGGGCATCGTGGTTGCGGCACCGGACACCGAGCACGGTCTCGTACCGTCTCATCGCGGCCTCGCCACCGATCTGGGCACTGTGCTCGACATCATGACGGGCGTGCGACTGGGCCCAGGCAACATCAGCGTCCATCCCGACAAACTCGCCACGGCGGGCCACGCGATGGGTGCAGGCACCGCAGTGCTCGCCGCTTCCCGACGATCGGACATCAAGGCCGTCGCCGCGCTGTTCCCCGCACCGACTGCGCCCTCGTCCGAGGACGCCGCAGCCGGCCTTTCCGTGCCGGGACTCGTCGTCGGAGACAACTCGAACGCCGATTCGCTCACCGACAATTCACTCGCTCTCGCCCAGGCCTGGCACGGGCCGTCCATCCTGCGACGAGTCGACGGCTCGACCGCGGATGGTTTCGTCGAGGGTCGCCGGATACTCGGCGCACTCGGTATCAACAAGCCCGACCGCAAGACTCAGCAGCGCACCCGCGCCGTCCTGACGGCCTTCCTGCTGTTCCATCTGACCGGTGACTCCGACTACGAGGAACTGGCCGGATCGACCGGCGAGATCGACGGCACCAGAGCTGTCGATCCACACGCGCCTCTCGACGCGCAGCCCAAGCCCAAGGCGTCTGCGTCGATCAAGGCGCTGCTCGGACGGGGCTAGTCCCGGCTGTTGTCAGACCAGCCAGGACCTCGGCCGTTCGTCGGGTTCGGTCTCGACGTGCGGCGTGGGTTCGCGGCGGTCCAGGTGAGCCGGTTGCAGCACCGAGCCCGACCCTGGCTCGACGTCGGAGTCCGCTCCGCTCACCTCTGCTGAAATCCGTCCGCCTCGGTGGACTGCCGGAGCCTGTGCCCGACTCAACGTCTCCGCCGCCCGCCCCATCGCGATGCGGTGCTCATCGCGTATTCGATGCAACTCCCGACGCCACCCACTGTCGGTGCTCACAGCTCCCCTGCTTCACTGAGGCCCGCGCCGCTACCCGTGTCGGCGGGTTGCGGATCGGTGACCGGTCGATCCGCAACCACCGGATGCTGCACAGCAGGCTGCTCGATGTCGGGTGACTCCGGCGTGCACTGCACCGATGCATCCGAATCGAATTCGGACGTGGGTGCCGGTTCGGCAGCCGGCACCGGTTCCGCAGATGGCACCGGTTCCGCCGCCGCGACGAATTCGGCAGTGGGTTCCGGTTCGGACGGGGGTTCCGGTTCGGACGGGGGTTCCGGTTCGGACAGCAACGCTGCAGCCGGGGCCGGTGCGTCCACCGCGTCGACGACACCGGGGACCTCGACGATCTGGGGTAGGCCGAGCGGTCCGATTCCGAGCTCGAACGAGCGAGTTCCGAGTCCGGGAGTCTCGAGTTCGAGAGACACCGTGCCGTCGTGTTCGAGTGCGATGCGGGCGCGATGCCCGTCGAGCTCGGCCTCGAGATGGCCGCGTTCGTCGCCGGCCTCGGGCCACGACTGCCCGGGCTGCGACAACGGGTCCGACTCGGGTGGCCGATCGCCGCTCACGTCCGGAGAAGCTTCCTCGGTGTTCTCGTCACCTGTCCGGCTGTCGACTGCCGTATCGCCTGAGCCCTGGAGATCTCCACTGTCGATCGTCTCGGTCAGCGCGTCGTCGACACGGTCGACGATCTCGGCGACGACTCGATCCACGAGTCCGTCCAGAGAATCCCCCAACTGATCGACGACACGACCGTCGGCGATCAGGGATTCGGCCGGATCCACGCTGTCCGATCCGGCGAGTGCGTTGCCGCCGGGTGGCGAGACGGCCGGGACGACAGCGGCGGGTCCGACCGCTGGCGACGCGACAGCTGCGGGTCCGAAAGCTGGTCCGGGTCCGGAACCGGCAGGCGTGGAACCGATCCCGGCAGGAGCCGGGTCTACCGAAGAGCTGTCGGGCCCCGTCCACGGCGCTGCTGTACCGGGTTCGAGTGCCCAACTGCGCTCGTCGAGTCCGCCGAACGAAGGCTCGTGGACACTGCCCAGAATGTCCACCACCAACTTCAGACAGTCTCTGACGGCGGTGTCCGTGGCGGTACATGCTGCGAGGACGGCCTCGCACGTGCCCTGCACGCGCGGAACGAACTCGGTGTCGATCCAGCGCCCGCAGCGTTCGGTCACCTCGGCAGCGAACTCGTCGGAGACATCGCCGCTGCGCACACCGTCGTTCAGATCCTCGAACGCAGACGCCAATCGTGGGAACACCGACTCTCGATCGACCGGCAGGCACTCGATTCCCGACGCAAGCAGAATCGCATCGATCTGGTCGACGTCTTTGCCGTCCACCAGGTCGGTGTCGAGGCCGCCGACGAGTTCGGCCTTGTCGGTCACTGCGTCACGGAGAATGTCGACGGCCGCACACATCGTCTGGTGAGAATCTTCGATCGACGCGAGGAACTGGGAGACCTTTTCCTGTTCGGCCGAAAGGTAGGTCTGCACGGCATCGCCCGCGTCACCGTGCCAACGCAACTGCAGGACCCGGCGTAGCTGAATCTGCTCCTCGAGCTGATCGGCAAGTACTGCGGACACCGTCCCCACGGCGTCTGCATCGTGTCCGAGCGCACCGAGGTTCAGCCCACGCTGCTCGTCGTACCTGGCGCACAGGTCCTGGTACTGCGGAACCTCGACGCCCGGCACACGGCCGACCAGTGGCAGAAAGCGCTCGAAGAACAGCAATCCTTCTGCGTTCGCATCGAGAATCTCGTCGATCGACGCCCTGTCACCGGACGAGGCCGAAGGAGGTGTCACCGGGGTGACTCGATCGCGTACGCGGTGGCGTCGTCCTGTTGCTCGTACTCGTTCATCGCGGTGGTGAGGGCATCGGCAATGTCGTCGACCGCGGACCGCCATGCCCCGACAGCACGCCCGAGCCCGAGGTACGCCTGGGAGTACGCAGCGCCCAGGTCACCGTAGTTCCGTCCGGCCCCGGCTGCGCCGAAGCCTGCGTCGGCGACGGAATCGGCGGCGTCACCGAGCACTTCCGCCGACGACACCAATGCATCTGCCACCCCGCGAACCCGGTCCGCGTCCACCCGAACTCCGTCGCTCATACGTTCCCGTTCCCCCTCCGAGTACCCCTTTCTCACTATGACGTGCGCCGACTCACATCGGTTCCCCAGGGAGCGGTAACGTCCCGATGTGAAATGTCCGTAACAGGTACCTGAAGTGGCTGCACCAGCTACTCACCGAACGAGGAGTCCCATGCACATCGGAACGATGCTGAACTACAGCGGTGGTTTCAACGAGACCGTTGCCGAGGTCGCCGAGCTCGAGAAGGCAGGTCTCGACATCATTTTCGTGCCCGAGGCCTACTCGTTCGACGCCGTCAGCCAACTCGGATTCCTCGCGGCCAAGACGAGCACGATCAAGATCGCGTCCGGCATCTTCCAGATCTACACCAGGACACCGTCACTGACCGCCATGACCGCCGCCGGTCTCGACTACGTCTCCGAGGGCCGATTCGTGCTCGGGCTCGGCGCATCGGGACCGCAGGTCGTCGAGGGCTTCCACGGCGTCAAGTACGACGCACCGATCGCCAGAACCCGCGAGGTCATCGAGATCTGCCGCCAGGTCTGGCGTCGCGAGAAGGTGCAGTATCAGGGCAAGCACTATCAGATCCCGCTGCCGGCCGACCAGGGAACCGGTCTGGGCAAGCCGCTCAAGCTGATCAATCACCCTGTGCGCGATCGCATTCCGGTCGTCATTGCCGCACTGGGCCCCAAGAACGTCGAACTCACCGCCGAGATCGCCGAAGGCTGGCAGCCCATCTTCTACTTCCCGGAGAAGGCCGCCGACGTGTGGGGCGATTCCCTCGCAGCAGGCAAGGCCAAGCGTGACCCGTCACTCGGCGAACTCCAGGTCTTCGCAAGTCCGACGCTGGCGATCGGCGAGGACGCGGAGAAGTACCTCCCCTGGGTCAAGCCACATCTGGCGCTGTACATCGGCGGCATGGGAGCCAAGGGCAAGAACTTCTACAACTCCCTTGCTCAGCGATACGGATACGAGGCCGAGGCCGAGAAGATCCAGGACCTCTACCTGGCCGGCAAGAAGGAGGAGGCCGCCGCGGCAGTTCCCGACGAGCTCGCGCGCGCGGTCAACCTCATCGGCCCAGAAAGCTTCGTCAAGGAGCGGGTCGCAGCCTTCGCCGAAGCGGGTGTCACCACTCTCAATGTCGCGCCGCTCGCCGAGAACACCGCAGGCCGCGTCGCGCAGCTGACCGCACTGCGCGAACTGACCGCCTGAGAAACGTCAGACCGACGCGACCCGGCCCGCCAGCTCTTCGGCGAGCCGGGTCGCGACGTCGAGTTCGGACGCTTCCACCATCACCCGCACCAACTGTTCGGTACCGCTGGGGCGCAACAGAACTCGACCAGATTCCCCGAGTTCGCGCTCGGCCGACGCGACGGCGTCCGACACCGACGGTGCCGACGCCACCGCGGCTTTGTCCGACACACGGACGTTGATCAGCACCTGCGGCAGTGTCTGCATCGCCGACGCCAGGTCCGCGAGGGACCGCCCGGTCTGCGCCATCCGCTCCATCAGTCGCAGGGCAGTGGCAATTCCGTCTCCGGTCGTTCCGACTGCGGGCAGCACGACGTGTCCACTCTGCTCACCCCCGAGCGCGAACCCGCCGCGGCGCAACTCCTCGAGCACGTATCGATCTCCGACCGCCGTGGTACGCAACGTGATTCCGGCCTCGCGCATCGCAATGTGCAGACCGAGGTTGCTCATCACCGTTGCGACCAACGTGTCGTCGGTCAGGTGACCGGCGTCGTGCATCGCGATGGCCAACACCGTCATGATCGCGTCGCCGTCCACCACGGAACCCGACGCATCGACGGCAAGACAACGGTCGGCGTCTCCGTCGTGCGCGATACCGAGGTCGGCACCGTGCTCCACGACGGCCTTCTGCAATCCCTCCAGGTGCGTCGACCCGCACCCGTCGTTGATGTTGATGCCGTCGGGTTCTGCATTGATCGCCACGACCGTCGCACCGGCCCGTCGGTAGATCTCGGGCCCGACGACAGAGGCGGCACCGTGCGAGCAATCCACCACGACGGTCACGCCGTCGAGTCGATGCGACACCGACGAAGCGAGATGCTCGGTGTAGCGGGCTGCCGCGTCGTGCGCGACGTCGATGCGGCCGATCGCGGCACCGGTGGCGTCGTAGGGCTGTCTGTCGTTCGAAGAGCGCCCCTCGGGATCGAGGGCAGCTTCTATCCGGTCTTCGACGTCGTCGTCCAGCTTGTGCCCGCCCGCGGCGAAGATCTTGATTCCGTTGTCGGGCATCGCATTGTGCGACGCCGAGATCATCACGCCGAGCGCCGCGTCGTATTCGGCGGTGAGGTAGGCAACTGCAGGCGTGGGGAGAACTCCGACGTCGATCACGTCGACCCCCGATGCGGTCAGTCCCGCGGACACGGCTGCGCTCAGCATCGCCCCACTGATACGCGGATCACGACCGACCACTGCCACACGTCTGATGCCGTCGACGTTCGGTGCCAACACGGCGGCTGCGGCTCGCGCGATTCTCAACGCCAGTTCTGCGGTCAGAACCCCGCCTGCCAGTCCGCGAACTCCGTCGGTGCCGAACAATCGCGCCATGAACCAAGAACCCTTCGAGCGGAGAGAATGTGGTGGGAAACGCCTCGAGGGCAGGCGTCCGATACTGCTGGATGCCTGCCCTCGAGGATGAAACGGGTAAGACGCGTCAGCGCTTGGAGTACTGCGACGCCTTACGGGCCTTCTTCAGGCCGTACTTCTTGCGCTCGACTGCACGCGCGTCACGCGTGAGGTAGCCCGCGGCCTTGAGCGGCGGGCGATCGTCGGGTGCGAGTTCGATCAGTGCACGCGAGATGGCCAGACGCAGTGCGCCTGCCTGTCCCGACGGTCCGCCACCGTGCAGCAGAGCGACGATGTCGAAGGACTCCGCGCGGTCCACCAGAACGAGAGGAGCCTTGATCAGCTGCTGGTGCACCTTGTTCGGGAAGTAATCCTCGAGGGTGCGGCCGTTGAGCTTGAATCCGCCGGTGCCCGAGGACAACCGAACACGAGCGACGGCTTCCTTACGGCGACCGACGGTCTGGATCGGGCGATCGAACACGATCGGGGCCGGAGCGGCTGCGGCTTCGATGTCCGAGACGACCTCGGGATCTTCGACTGCCACGAACTCGTCGGCGGCGATCTCTTCGATGTTCTCCTGCGACGTCACGTCATTTCCCTCCGGCGCCGTCACTGGGACACCTGCTTGATCTCGAACGGAACGGGCTGCTGAGCGGCGTGCGGGTGGTTCGGTCCCGCGTAGACCTTCAGCTTGCTCGCGATGGCACTACCGAGCTTGTTCTTGGGGATCATGCCGACGACGGCCTTCTCCACGAGACGATCGGGGTTGCTCTCGAGGACCTGACGGGTCGAACGCGACTTCAGACCGCCCGGATGGCCGGAGTGGTGGTGGTGGAACTTGCCGTCGAGCTTGTTGCCGCTGATGGCAACCTTCTCGGCGTTGATGATGACGACGAAGTCGCCGCCATCGACGTTGGGTGCGTAGGTGGGCTTGTGCTTACCGCGGAGCAGTGTCGCGGCCTGAACGGCGAGGCGTCCGAGCACGACGTCCGTGGCGTCGATCACATGCCACGTCCGGGTGGTGTCCCCGGCCTTCGGGGCGTAAGTAGACACAGAAAATTCCTGTCTTCATGATGTCGCTGCTGGCCAAGACGTGTGGATGCCCTCGGCGGCCAGTTGAGACCCGAGGACAAGAGCTCGATACGCACGTGAATACGTGGCGAGCCCATACACGCCAACGGGGAACGATACCGGGAGCGGACGCCCAGGTCAAAACGCCTCCGCTCGTCAGCGCAGGCGCACACACTGCACGCACCGACGGGCAGCGGGCAGCGCCTCCAGCCTGATCGCCGGAATCTCACCACCGCACCGCTCACAGAAGCCGTATGTCCCGGCCGTGAGCCGCGACAACGCCGCACCGATCTCGCGTATCTCGGATTCGGTGTCCGTGATCAACGCCGCGATCTTCGCTCGCTCGAACGCGATCGTCGATCCCTCGGGATCGTGCTCGTCATCGTCGGTGGTGAGCCGCGATCCCTCGATCACCGACGCGAGTTCGCCACGAAGCGACTCGAGACGATGCAGGGAGCGCGACCGCTCCGTCCCGAGTGCTGCTGCGAAGTCCGTCACCACTCCAGTAGACACCGCGACGGACCGGCATGCGACGAAACGACGTCTGCCCCGACCGAAGTTCTCGGTCGGGGCAGACGTCGTTTCGTCGAGACCGGTCAGCGAGCCATCCGCGCCTTGTTGGCCATCTCGACGCCGTGCATCGTCTCGCCACCGGTGCGGGCGGCTGCGACAAGGCTCGACAGAATGAGGTTGAGCTCGTCGGATGCAGAATTCCACTGACGCTGCAGCTCGTAGTAGGACGTCATCGCGTCGCCCTCCCACGACTGGTAGAGCCGCTTCGCGGTGCTGTCCACGTCACCGAGGAGGTCCTTGGTCACGTTCGCCTGCTTGTTCATCGCCTCTGTCAGCGCCGCGATCTGCGCGAAGTCGTATTTCATATCGGATCGGTCTCCTTGGTCGAGCGTGGTCGTGTGAGTTGTCGTGTGGTCACCGGATGCGGCGTCACTTGAACGAGGACAGTCCCGAGTTCAGGGATCCGGCCACCTGGTTCACGGCCGACACGTTGTCGTCGTCGGCGTCCGAGTAGCCGTGGCCGTTGGTCTTGATGTCCGCGGAGATCTGTTCGAGCGCACTGCGCATCTTCTGCGCACTGGTGTCCCACTGGGCCATCACGTCCTGAAACGATTTGCCCGCCTTGCCGACCCACGCCTCGGCGGTCTGCTCGACGATCGAGCGAACGGCCGAATTGGACGCGTTGATCGACACGCTCAGGCCTTCGATCGTGGCTCCGGCAGCCATGAGCTCCTGCGGCGTGACCGTGACGCCGCTCGACGAACCCGTAGATTCCGGTCCCCCTGGATATCCCACTTCGACTCCTTGTCTTCGATACTCGATTCACCTGCACCCGCGGCGCACGTGCTGCTCGACCGAGAGGCCACTGTCGGCCCGCTCACTCCCCTACATCTCCTTGGACGCAACGACCCCTCGATTCGGTTCCGGCCGTGCGTGAAAAATGTGGGCCGCTCTCACGAGGCCGGAACGATGTCCAACGTCTGCGTCGCCTGCCCGCATTCGGCGTCGATCACCGTCGCGTCGTCTCCCTCGAACTGACAACCGAGGCTGACCTGCAGGTCGGATTCGACGAACACCCGCCACAGCACCGTCGAATCGTCGATCGGCCGCTCGGTGTAGGCGATTCCGACGCGGCCGCCGAAATCTCGTGTGGATTCGAGAGATCCGATGGTCGAATCCGGCCCACGGGCATCGATGGCCGACCGGAGCTCGGCAGCGACCTGCTCCTGCGTCGAGCCCGGCAACAGGTCCGCCACGGTGACGACGATCCGACGCTCGGGCGGGGTCGGTGGAATCAGCACCATGCGGTCGGGGTCGTCCAGCTTCGTCCAGGTGCTGGGCAACTGCATCGACACCCGGCCGGACACGAAGGTGACCGTCTCGACCGGCGGTGGCGCGTCGGCTGTCGTGGTCGGTAGCGGTGCGGCTACGGACGAGGATGTAGCGCTCGGGGCCACGACCGGCGAGAACGGTTGTGCTGCAGTCCCATCCGGCTCCATCGGAGACTGTCCGGCGAAATACACAGCTGCGCAGACGAACACGAGGATCGCCGCCACGGCACCCACGGCTGCGAGCAAAGGGCGACGTCGTTTCTCCCGGGACCGCGGCGGTGCGGCGACGTCGTCGAGCCATGCCGCCGATCGCGTCGTCGCGGCACGTACCGACGGTGCCGGGACGAGATCCGCCCCGGCTCGCCGGTACAGCGATCCGGCGACATCGAGACCGGTCAGCCATTGCGTGGGGTGATCGACGACGGGATCCGCTCCGATGGGCGCCCCCACCACGTACACCTCATCGGGGCAGCGCGTGATCGACGACCGAACGTAGTCCCCGACCGCTCGTCGCCACGCATCGTCGTCACCGATGCCGAACGGAAGGATCGCGCCGGTGTCTCCGCCGTGCGCCCCCGACTCGTCGAGCACGACGACGGACGTATCGAGAGCTCCGACTTCGACGACCACCGCGGCCGACGGTGCCCGTTCACCCGAGGACGCAACGGCGGCCTCGGCCGTCTCCACGAGCACCACCTCGTTTGCCGAGGTCGCGAACATTGCACGAACGATGCCCACACGTTCCTCGCCCCAGGTCGACGGATACGCGATCTCCAGCACGTCGAGTCGGTCGTGTACGCCGGCACCGCGCAGGGCCGACCACACGATTCCGTGGAACACCGCCTCTCGATCCCACACCGTGGTCCCGACCGGGATCGACGCATCGTCGATGCACAGCAGCGGCGGTATCTCGTCTTCGGCTGCGCCCCGGCCGAACACCAATCGGCCACCCTCCTCGGTGGCGAACGCCGATCCGACGCTCTCTCTCGGACCCTCGAAGGCTGCGCCCGTGGCGACGACGGAAATTTCCGTGTAGCCCAGATACACTGCGGCATAACGCCACGAGTGGCCCGTCAACTCGAATGTCCGAGCTGGACGAGCGACTGGCCGGAGCGGTCGACGAAGACCCCGCGTCCGGGTGGCATGGCACTGGGACGGACCGTCCCGAGCAGGTTCCCCTCGTCGCGGCTTCCGCTCATGACCAGTCCCGGCGTCACCAGATCGCGCAACCGTCCGATCACCGGGTCGAACAGCGCCCGGCCTGCGCCGCCCGAACGACGCGCCACGATGACGTGCAACCCGATGTCCCGCGCATGAGGAAGGTGTTCCACCAACGGGGCCAACGGATTTCCCGACGACGTGGCAACCAGGTCGTAATCGTCGACGACGACGAACACCTCGGGGCCGTTCCACCACGACCGCTCGCGAAGCTGTTGCTGGGTCACGTCCGCTCCTGGCATGCGATCGGCCATGCGGCCGGCGAGGTCGACGAGCATGGCCGTCAGCGTCGCCTGCGAGGCCGCGTACCCGGCCAGATGCTCGGAATCGACGGTGCCGAGCAGAGTGCGGCGGTAGTCCGCGACGATGAGTTTGACGCTGTCGGGCGAGTTCGCCTCGACGAGCGATCGACAGATTCCACGCAACAAGGAAGTCTTGCCGCACTCGCTGTCACCGAACACCACGAAATGTGGATTCTCCGCGAAATCGACCTTCACCGGTGCCAATTCGGCCTCGTCGATGCCGATGGGAACTGCGAGCTCTGGGATGCCGCCACGGGTTCGTGGCCACGCATCACCGAGCTGATCGAGCACCGCTGATCGTTCGAGCAGCTCCGGCAGCATCCGCACCGGCGACGCTGGAGTTCCCGCAGATGCAGCCGCGATCGCGGCGACCGACTCACCGACTGCGCGAGACAGGTCGTCGACGGAACAGACGTCGTCCACTCGCGGAAGTGCGATCAGTAGATGCAGTCCGTCCCTGGTCATGCCCCGGCCCGGCCGCCCCTCGGGAACGCTCGCCGCCTTGGCGCGACCCATGTCCGAATCCGACGGGTCACCGAGTCGCAGTTCCAATCGGGTGCCGATCAGGTCCTTGGTCGCGGGCCGAACTTCCGCCCACCGCGATGCGGTGAGGATCAGATGCAGACCGAAGGCGAGGCCCTGCGTCGTCAAGGTGGCGATCTGCTGTTCGAGACTCTCGAAATCGGACCTGATGGACGGCCAACCGTCGATGACGAGAAAGACGTCGCCGAATCGATCCTCCGGGTCGACGGGTTGCGTTGCACGTCGCCGTCGGAACTCGGCCATCGAGTCGATCCCGCGATCCCGGAACGTCCTCTCTCGCTGCCGAACGACGCCGGCGACCTCGGCCACGGTCCGCCGAACCCGATCGACGTCGAGCCGGTTGGCCACCGATCCGACATGCGGCAGATCGGCCAACCCGGCCAGCGTTCCGCCGCCGAAGTCCAAGCAGTAGAACTGGACCTGCGCGGGCGAGTGCGTCATCGCGAGCGCCAGGATCAACGATCGAAGCGCCGTCGATTTACCCGATTGCGGGGCACCGACGATGGCGACGTGGCCCGCAGCACCGGACAGATCGACGGTCAGTAGATCGCGGCGCTGATCGAAAGGCCGGTCGATGATCCCGATCGGGGCGCGGAGGGTGCTGAGCGGACCGATCCGCTCGGTCAGAACCGATGCGGGTAGCAACCGGTTCAACGTCGGTGCGGTGTCCAACGGCGGCAACCACACCTCGTGGGCCGGCACTCCCCGACCCCGAATTCGTCCGACGACCACGTCGAGCACCGTCGCACCGGTGCTTTCGGAGTCGACCGGATCCGGTTCGGCCACCGGCGCAGTGGCAGCCTCGATCCGGCCGACATCGATGGAATCGAGTGGTACCGCGTAGGCGGTGAAGGGCTTCGGCCTGATGTCTCCGCCGATCGAGGGCCGCGCGCCAGGACCGGAACGCGGGGGCGAGTAAGGACCGGAGACGTATGCCGCAGCGAACCTGACGATCTCGGCCGAATCGCACTTGAGATAGCCCGCACCCGGCTGAGCGGGAAGGTGATACGCGTCCGGAACCCCGAGCACCGAGCGAGACTCGTTCGCGGAGAACGTCTTCAGACCGATTCGGTACGACAGGTGACTGTCGAGACCGCGTAGTTTTCCTTCTTCGAGGCGCTGGCTGGCGAGCAGCAGGTGCATGTGCAGCGAGCGCCCGAGCCGACCGATCGCGACGAACAACTCGGCGAATTCGGGTTGTTGACTGAGCAATTCCGAGAACTCGTCGACCACCACGAACAGGGCGGGCATCGGTGCCAGATCCGCTCCCCCGGCGCGCGCCCTCTCGTAGTCGGAGAAGTTCGCGAAGTTGCCTGCCGAGCGCAGAGACTCCTGCCGCCGGTTCATTTCACCGGCCAACGCGTCGCGCATTCGATCCACCAACGCCAAGTCCTCGGACAGGTTGGTGATGACCGCGGCCACGTGCGGTGCCGATTCGAGACCCGCGAACGTCGCGCCACCCTTGAAGTCGACGAGCACCAGGTTCAGCTGTTCCGGCGAGTGAGTCGACACCAAGCCGAGCACCAGCGTGCGGAGAAACTCGGATTTACCGGAACCCGTTGCCCCGATGCACAATCCGTGCGGTCCCATGCCGTTCTCGGCCGATTCCTTCAGGTCGATCTCGACGGCACTTCCGTCGGGGGCGACACCGATCGGTACCCGCAGCCTCTCGCGTCCGCGGCGCATCGTCCACGCTCGATCCGTGTCGAGTGCGCCCACATCCGCGATACCGACCAGGCTGTTCCACCCCGAAATCCGGACTCCGCCGTCGTCGACCACATCGACGACCGACGAGGGCGACGGCGCGCGGTACGGCGACAGGCGTCGCGCAACGGCGTGTGCTTGCGTGGTGCTCATCGAATCCGCGACGGCGAACACCTCGACCGTGGTGCCGCTGACCGCTCCGATCGACCCGTTCTCGGCGAACAGCTGGATTCCACGCGATGCAGCCAGTCGTGGGCACAGGCCGGACAGATCGATGATCGTGACGGAATCGAGGCCCGCGTCGGTGAGATCGGTCGAACGGTTGTCGAGAAGCCCGCCGTCCACCACGATCACCAACTGCACGACGCCGGCAACCGGCACCGCTCCACGCGCAAATCGATTCCGCACACTCAGCACGTCGCCCAGCGCACCCTCGAGTTCGAGGAAACTACCGAAGATCATCCGAGCGGACCCGGCCCCGTCGCGCAGAACGTCGTGCTGAGTGTGTGGAAGCCACTTGGCCCATTCCCACTGCTGCACGGTGTCCGGACCACAGACGATCGCGACCGCGACGTGGTCGGGACCGTGAAAGGTGCACAGCGAGGCCAACATCGCGCGCACCATCGCGCGGGCACCGTCCCGGTCGCCCGCGACGGACAGCGCCGCGAACCCCCTCAGTGACACCGCGGTCGGCAGTGCGGGCACCACCGAATGCGCCCGCACGAATCGACGCAGGGACACCGCCGAAACCGGTTCGAGTTCCTCCACGGGCCCGGTCTCGGGCGGAACCAGTCGAGTGGCAAGCCGCTGATCCCCCAGGCCGACTCGGACGTGAGCGAAATCCGGATCCGACAGTCGCCGTTCCCACATGCGCTCGGTTCCGGCGACCGACCACAACGTATCGGGGCCCGGGTGGCTCCATTCGAGGGCTCGGCGCTGCGCGCGTTCGGTTTCCGCGACGTCGCGGCGGAGCTGATCGAGATAGCGGAGGTAATCCTTGCGGTCCTCGTTGGCCTCGGCGGTGCGCGCCCCGCCGGACTTCCCGCCGCCGGCCAACATCCCCACCATGGACATCAGCATCATGGCCGGGAACATCAACATCATCGGGTTCGCCGCTGCCCCGGAGGTGAACATCAGCGCGACCATCCCGACCATCGCGGCAACCATCACCAGCGGCATCAGCTTCATCAGCAGGTTTCCCGGCACCGCGCGTGGGATCTCGGGCGGCGGCTGCAAGGTCACTTCCCCGCCAGGAGATCGAGGCACTTCCCGTCGGGCACCGCGAACGAAGCGCACGGTACTCATAGATCCGCCCCCACGGCCACGCCCCCAGAACTGCATCACGGCAGCCTCCCCCCGAGGCTGCAGGACGACAGGCTAACGCATCGAAGACCGGGCGGTCCACAGTCGCCGCCGCCCCGGACGGACATGACCACCGGTACGTCCGACGAGAAATAGAACGCTGCCCGACGCCGTTGCAATCGAATGCGGCTCTTCTGCCGCGTGCTCGACGAACGAAAGGCTGGCCCCAACCGTGTCCGTACCCCTGTCCATCCTCGATCTCGCTCATGTGGGCGAGGGCGAAACAGTCCGCGACAGCTTCGATGCAAGCGTCACCCTCGCTCAGCATGCCGAGAACTGGGGATACCGACGCATCTGGTACGCCGAGCACCACAACATGAAGACGATCGCGTCGTCGGCCACGTCGGTGCTCATCGCGCACGTCGCTGCCCACACCGAGCGCATCCGGCTCGGATCCGGCGGGATCATGCTTCCCAATCACGCGCCGCTGACCATCGCCGAGCAGTTCGGCACCTTGGCGACGCTGTACCCGGGACGGATCGATCTGGGGCTGGGCCGCGCACCCGGCAGTGACCAGGTGACGATGCGGGCGATGCGACGCGATCCCGCGTCGGCCGATCGCTTTCCGCAGGATGTCCAGGAACTGCAGGGCTATCTGTCGGAGGAGTCTCTGATCCCCGGAGTGAGCGCGACTCCCGGCGCAGGTACCGAGGTACCGCTGTACATCCTGGGGTCGTCGCTCTTCGGCGCACAGCTCGCCGCTGCACTCGGCCTGCCCTATGCCTTCGCCTCGCACTTCGCACCCGACGCCCTCGAGCAGGCCGTCGAGATCTACCGACGTGACTTCCGCCCGTCCGCTCAATTGTCCGAGCCGCACCTGATCGTGGGCGTCAACATGATCGCGGCCGATTCTCTGGCCGACGCACAGGCCCAGTTCCTCCGCACCAAGCGCAGCCGCGTCAGCCTCCTGCTCGGCCGCGGCCGGACCTTCACCGACGAGGAAGCCGACATGGTCCTCGAAGCGCCTGCGGGCCAACAGATCTCCAAGATGACCAAGTACTCGGCCGTCGGCACGCCGGACATGGTGAAGGACTACCTCGACCGTTTCGCCGAACGCACGGGAGCGGACGAGCTGATCGTCGCGTCCGGTGTGTCCGATCGCGCATCGTGGCTTCGCTCGTTCGAGTTGCTCGCACAGGTGAGTGACCTGGTTCCTGCCTGACAGCGGCGCTGCGTCACCGGCAGATCCCGACGGGCGATTGCTTGTCGCCGCGATGTCGTAAGGTTTGGACACCGATGCCCACTGGGGCGGGCATCGGAACGCGAATCGAACGTATCCGGGGGGATATCCATGACACGCGCCGACAGCCGTCCATCGGCCGGCATTGCGCCGTCACGCACGGCACCTGCCGATCCGACACAGTCACCCGCCGCCGCGGACGCGAGTCGACGGGCATCGGGTGCGCAGTCCGTTTTTGCGCAGGAAGTCTGTCGGGTGACGGTGTTGGCCAGGTCCACGCAGGTGGACATGGCGCTGCCGGTGGACGTTCCGGTCTCGCTTCTCGTGCCGGGGATCGTCGACCTGATTGCGGCGGGAGTGGAGCCTGCGGAACGACCAAGAAGAGCGGGAGTGGAGCCTGCGGAACGACCAAGAAGAGCGGGAGTGGAGCCTGCGGAACGACTTGGTAGAGCGGGAGTGGAGCCAGCGGAACGACCCAGACGAGCGGGACGAGGAGGACCCCGCGACGGGGATCCCGCGTCCGATGGGTTGCCCGTGGCGTGGACGCTCGCGCGGATCGGGTTCCCTCCGCTGTCACCGACTGCGACGTTGGCGGAGCTGTCGGTGCGTGACGGTGAGTTGCTCGTGTTGGGTGTGGCCGAGCGGCCCGCGCCGGTTCCACTGTTCGACGACCTCATGTATTCCGTTGCGCGATCGGGTACCGACGATGTTCCGCACTGGACTGCGCGTACCGCGCGCACGGTGGGTTCGGTTGTCACCGGTGCGCTGGTGTTGCTGGCGTGCGCGGTCCTGTTGCGTGGGCCGATCCGGGCCGGAGCCGAGCACGTCGGCAGTCTCGTCGAGGGGCTCGCTGCCGTCACTGCGTCGATACTCTTCGCGATCGCGGGAGTGATTCTGGGGCGGGTGTATCAACAGCACGCCGTCGCCGTCCTCTTCGGCGGGTGTGCTGTCGCGCTGATGTTCACCGGCGGAATCGTGCTGGTACCCGGGCAGTTCGGCGCGGCTCAGCTGATGCTGGGTTCGGCCATGGCCGGTGCGACGGCTCTGCTGTCCCTTCGTATCGGCGGGACCGGGTTCGCACTGTTCACCGCTGCGATATCGGTGGCGCTTCTGACGTTCGCTGCCGCGGTGTGCGCATTGTTCACCACGATGGCACCACCGGCGATCGGTACTGCCGCGGCCCTCACTGGCCTGGCTGGAATTGCGCTCTCTGCCCGCGTGTCGATGATGCAGGCCAAATTGCCGCTTCCACCGGTCCCCACCGCGGGAGCACCGCTGGACACCGTCGAGGAAGCCGAACTCGACGCGATCTCGTTCGAAGATCTGCAGGTCGCCGCGGCCGAAGCGCGTAGTTACCTGACCGGTCTGCTGTCGGCGTTCAGCGTCGCCGTGGTGGCAGGCGTGCTTGTCGCGGCGGGAGCCGATTCGGGAGATGGCGTCCGTTGGCCTGCGGTCGCGCTCGCGGCGCTGTGTGCGCTCGTCCTGCTGCTGCGTGGACGCACCTATGCCGTTGTGACGCATGCCGTTCCGCTGGTCGCAGGCGGAGCGACGATTCTGCTGGCGCTCCTCGTCGGTGCGGTCGTCGCACTGCCGGATCTCGTCCTCGCTCTGTTCGGGGTGGCCCTGGCCGGCGCGGTGGCCTCGTCGATCTTCGGGGCATTCGTGCCAACCCGCACGTACTCGCCGGTGATGCGGAGAGCGGCCGAACTACTCGAATACGCCGCCATCGCCCTGGTCATTCCGATCGCAGTCTGGGTGTGCGGTCTGTACAGCGTCGTCCGCGGGCTGTGACGCCGCACCGACGGCGAACGGTCGTCATCGCGGCGTTCACTGCTCTGTCGCTGTCGTTCGACGCAGTCTTCGGCGGGTATCCAGCACGCGCCGAACGTCCGGTGATCGACCCCTTCCAGCTGCCTGCGCCGAGCGCTCCCGGCCCGCTCGAACCCACCGAACAGAAGAACGCCTGCGCGCTGCCGTCCGCGACTGCCGACGCCCAGGTCGTGCCGACCGCACTGAAGGCGCTCGACTTCGCATCGGTCTGGCCCATCACCCGTGGGGCAGGTCAAGTGGTTGCCGTCATCGACACCGGCGTCACCGCACATCCGCGCCTGCCGGGTCTGATCGCCGGCGGCGACTATGTCGGCGCAGGCGACGGGCTGTTCGACTGCGATGCACACGGAACGATGGTCGCCGGCCTGATCGCTGCACAGACCGCACCGGGCAGCGGATTCGCCGGAGGTGCGCCCGACGCACGCATACTGTCGATTCGCCAGTCCAGCAGTGTCTTTCAGATCGTCGACAACCGGCCCGAGGAGGAGAAGACGGCAGAGCCGGAGAATGCCGCGGGCTACGGCAACGTGCGCACCATGGCCATGGCCATCCGAACTGCGGTGGACTCGGGTGCCTCGGTCATCAACATCTCCGAGGTCGCCTGCGTGCCCGCCGGAGGCGGTGTGGCCGACGGTCCGCTCGGCGCGGCCGTGCAGTACGCCGTCCGAGAGAGGAACGTCGTGGTCGTTGCAGCAGCCGGGAATCTCGGCAGCGCTGCCTGCCAGGCCCAGAACCCGACAACCGACCCGCTTCGGCCCGACGCGGACCCGTGGGCGTCCATCGCGACCATCGCGACTCCGGCGTGGTTCGACGACGTGTTGACGGTCGGTTCGGTCGAGTCGGACGGCACACCGTCTCCGTTCAGCCTGGCCGGTCCGTGGGTCGACGTCGCCGCTCCGGGCTCGAATATGACGTCGCTGTCGCCGACGGGCAACGGACTGGCGAACGGCACCCGGGGCACCGATGGCGTGATTCCCATGACCGGAACGAGTTTTGCGGCACCGCTTATTGCTGCGGTGGCAGCGCTGGTGCGCTCCCACCGGCCCGAACTGTCGGCGCTGGAGGTGGTGGATCGGATCGAACGAACGGCGCACGAGCCGGCCGAAGGGTGGAACCCCTTTGTCGGCCACGGCATCGTCGATCCGCTTGCAGCGGTCACCGATTCGGTGACGCCCATCCCCAGGTCGGTTCCTGCAGACAGCATTGCGATGAGTGCGCCGTTGCCGCCACCCACGCCGGATCATCGACCGCGGACCGCAGCGGTCACCGGTTCGGTGCTGGTGGCAGTGATCCTGGCACTCGGACTCGCGCTGTCGGTACCGCTGCGCCGACGCGGCAGAACCGACTGAGCCAGGCGCTACTTCGTCGGAAGTGCCGCGGCCTGCGGGTCGGGAGCAACACCGTCGTGCATCGTCAGGGCCTGGCCGCGCCCGAGAGTTGGCCCATTGCCCAGCAATTGGAGTATCTGCCAGGGCGCGGGTGCCGGCGGTCCGAACCCCAACGCCGACGCAGCCTCGGCACCGTCGACGCCGTACCGCACTCCGGTATCGGCCACGAAGAAGACACTGCCCTGGCGTGTACTCGACGCGGAGATACCGGTACTGCGCACGAAACCGCCGCTACCGGGTGCCAGATAGACCTGGTCGACGGCGTCGCCGCCACCATCGGCCTGAGCCAGCGCAACCGGTTGTGCATCTGGCTCCAGCGGCAACCCGCGACCGGCGGACTCGACCAGTCGAGCCGAC
>NZ_NOZF01000120.1:0-43311 GCF_002258565.1 Rhodococcus sp. 05-2254-6 | reverse complement strand
GGCCGGTCGTCCGGTGCCATCCAGCGTCCTGTTCGCCGACCGAGTCGATCTCGTCCGTGGCGGGCGATACCTGCTCAGCGATGCCTCGCTGCGGGTCGAGGAGGGTCAGCACTGGGTGTTGCTCGGTGCCAACGGCGCGGGCAAATCCACCCTGCTCAGCTTGCTCGGCGCGCTCGTCCATCCCACGCACGGTGCAGTGCACGTTCTGGGCCATCGCCTCGGGCGAGTGGACATGCGCGAATTGCGGACGCACATCGGCCACGTCGACCCGCGGTTGAAGATCGAGGCTCCGCTGACGCTGTTCCAGGTGGTGCTGACCGGGCTGACCAATACTCCGGATCTGGTCCCGAGATGGTCGGCCGACAACCACCAGATCGCCCGCGCTCACCGTCTGATCGAATCCCTCGGCGTCGCCCATCGCACCGACGCGTCGTGGCACACGCTCTCGCAGGGCGAGCGAGGCCGAGCGCTCATCGCGCGCGCCCTACTTCCCGACCCGGCGCTGCTGTTGCTCGACGAGCCTGCCACCGGGCTCGATCTCGCTGCCCGCGAACAACTTCTGAGTGCACTCGACTCGTTGCGGGCCGAACACCCGACCCTGGCCAGCATTCTGGTGACTCATCACCTCGAGGAAATCCCGACCTCGACCACCCATGCCCTCCTCATCCGCGACGGAAGAGTACAGACACAAGGAGCCGTCGACGTAGTACTGACCACCGACAACATCAGTGAGTGCTTCGACCATCCCATCGAGATCTCGAAGCAACGCGGGCGGTGGGTCGCCACGGCGGCCCACCGCTGATGCTCAGTCGAAGACGATGACCTGACGGATCGCGTTGCCGTCGGCCAATTCGTCCATGCCGCGGTTGATCTCGTCCAACGTGATTCTCGACGAGATCAGCTTCTCGACGGGAAGCCGTCCCTCACGCCACATCTGTGCGTAGGTCGGGATGTCGCGAGCCGGTACGGCGGAGCCCAGGTAGCTGCCGATGATCGTGCGGGCTTCGGCCACCAGGCCCAGCGGTGAGATGGACGAGCGGGCGTCGGGTGCGGGGAGACCGACGGTGATGGTCTTGCCGCCGGGAGCCGTTGCAGCGACTGCAGTTTCGAATGCTCGCGCGTTGCCTGCCGCCTCGATGACGATATCGGCCTTGATTCCCTTCTCGGCGAGCTCGGCCGGCGAATACACCTGCGTTGCGCCCAGATCGGTTGCGGTGGACAGCTTGTCCGGCACCCCGTCGACTCCGATCACCTCACCGGCACCCACCGATACGGCCGTCAGAACCGCTGCCATACCGACTCCGCCGAGGCCAACCACCATCACCGACTGTCCGGGCTTCGGAGTGCCGGCGTTGAGCACCGCGCCGCCACCGGTCAGTACCGCACAACCGAGGACCGCTGCGATATCGGCGGGGATGTCGTCCTCGACCGGAACCACCGACTTTCGGCTCACCACAGCGTGTGTGGCGAATCCGGAAACTCCGAGGTGATGCTTGACCTCTTCCCCGTCACGGTGCAACTTGATGCCTCCGCCGAGCAGTGTCCCGGCATTGTTCGACGCGCTGCCGGTGACGCACGGCATCTGGCCGTCGGTGGCGCACCCGGCGCATTCGCCGCAGCGTGGCAGGAATGTCATGACGACGCGGGTGCCGACCGCGATGTCGTCGACGCCCGCGCCGACCTCCTCGACGCGGCCTGCGGCCTCGTGGCCGAGCAACATCGGCACCGGACGAACTCGATTGCCGTCGACCACCGACAAATCCGAATGACACAGGCCCGCGGCTTCGATTCTGATCAGCAGCTCCCCCTCGCCCGGCGAACCGAGCTCGAGGTCGGAGACGGTGATGGGATGCGAGTCCGCGAAGGGACGAGATCGGCCGATTTCTTCGAGTACTGCGCCGCGAATCTTCATCCCACCAGACTATGCGGCTCCGCCGCATGTGCGTGGAACTTCGTAGTGGGCTACGAGTTTCCATGCACATGGGCCGCAGGCCCTCAGAGCGGCAGACGGGGCCTGAGCAGGTGCGCAACCAATGCCGTCCATCCGGTTTGGTGTGTGGCCCCGAGTCCCTCGCCGGTGTCTCCGTCGAAGTACTCGTTGAAGCTGGGGTGCACGCTCCACAGCGGGTCGAGGCTCGATTCGATGCGATTCCCGTCGGCGGGCCTCTTGCCGTCCACCGGTCGGAACAGCCCGGCGAGACCGTTGTCGATCAGATCGGCGGCATCGGTGAGGGTGCGATGGTTGCCCGAGCCGGTGGGGATCTCGATGGTGAACGAGTCGCCGTAGTACCGGCCGTAGGCGCGCAGCTTGTCGGCCAGCAATACGTTCACCGGGAACCACACCGGACCGCGCCAGTTGGAGTTCCCACCGAACATTCCGGTGCGCGACTCCCCCGGCTCGTATTCGATGGACAGGCTCCGGCCGTCCACGTCGAACGTGACCGGTTCGCGGTAGGAGGCCGAGAGCGATCGAATCCCGAAGTGCGACAGAAACTCTTCGGAGTCGAACATGCGAGCCAGGATGCGCTTGAGTCGTTCGGGTTGGACGAGTGTCAGCAGCATGCGCACCTCGCCGCCCTCGCGCCGAGCCAGCAGAGGGCTGACCATCTCCGGTCGCCTGCGTTGGATCCAGCGCAGGCGAGCGGTGAGATCGGGACATTCCTCCTCGACCCACGGCGGGATCTCGGTGGCACCGAGGATGGGCAGCAGTCCAACCATGGACCGCACGCGCATCGGTACCGCATCGCCCTCGGGCTGAACCAGGACGTCGTAGAAGAACCCGTCCTCCTCGTGCCATAGCGAAATGTGCTGCGATCCGAAGGAGTTCACTGCCTTGGCGATCGAGAGGAAGTGTGAGAAGAACTTGGTCGCGACGTCGTCCCAGGCGCTGTCGTGTCGCGCGAGTTCCAGCGCGATCTTGAACATCTGCTGGCAGTAGAACGCCATCCAACTCGTCGCGTCCGACTGTTCGAGCCGAAATCCGGGTGGCAGTGGGGCAGATCGATTGAACAGTCCGATGTTGTCCATGCCGAGGAATCCACCCTCGAAGATGTTCGAGCCCTCGGAGTCCTTGCGGTTGACCCACCAGGCGAAGTTGAGCAGCAGCTTGGTGAACACCCGCACCAGGAATTCGCGATCGCGGTAGCCGTCGATGCGATAGACGTGCCATGCCGCCCACGCGTGCACGGGTGGGTTGACGTCACCGAACTCCCACTCGTACGCGGGCAGTTGGCCGTTGGGGTGCATGGCCCATTCCCGGCACATGAGCACCAACTGTTCCTTGGCGAAATCGGCGTCCACGTGCGCCAACGGAATCGCGTGGAAAGCCAGGTCCCAGGCCGCGAACCACGGGTACTCCCACTCGTCGGGCATCGAGATCACATCGGCCAACGCCAGGTGACGCCAGTGCGCATTGCGCCCACCCGGGTCCTGCCTCGAGTCCGGAGCCGGAGCGCCGACCTTGTCGCCCTCGATCCACTCCTCCACGTCGTATCGGTAGAGCTGTTTGGTCCACAGCAAACCGGCGTAGGCGCGCCGCGCGACATGCCGGTCGACATCGGTGAGGTCGGCTCCGATCACGGCACCGTAGAACTCGTCGGCCTCGGCCTGCCGGTCGGCGTGGACGGCATCGAATCCGGCCCCGAACGTCTGCTCGTCCGGCCGGTTGGGCGACAACCGCAATCGAACCGATTCCGTTGCACCGGGGGCGATGTCGTCGAAGCGGTACCAGAACGCAGCCTTCGTACCGGTCTGCTCGGGGTTGACCGCATCGAGCTCCCCGTCGACGACTCGGCGGCCGATGCCGTCCTTGGGGTACGCCGAGATGTTCTCCTGCCCCCACAGAGCCTCGGCATTGGTTTCGTTGTCGCAGAACAGAACTGCCGGTGTTCCCTCGGCACTGAGGTAGTAGCGACCGAGGAATCCGTGGTCGACGGCGATGGCTTCGAGTCCACCTGCCATCAGGTCCGGCGGGCTCAGCTGCGCCAGCGTGCCGCCACGCTCGTCGCGTCCCCACGACCAGGTGTTGCGCAGCCACAGGTGCGGCAGTAGATCGACCGACGCCGCCTCGGGGCCGTGGTTGGTGATCGAGATGGTGATGCAGATGTCGTCGGGTGAGGCCTTGGCGTACGTGACCTGGACGTCGAAGAATCTGTTCTCGTCGAGGATGCCGGTGTCGGCCAGCTCGTATTCGCGGTCGTCACGCCCGCGTCGAGCATTCTCTTCTCGCAGGTGGGCGTACGGATACTCCGCGTGCGGATAGCGGTAGAGCCATTGCATCCAGCTGTGCGTCGGTGTTCCGTCGACGGCCCAGAAGTATTCCTTGACGTCTTCGCCGTGATTGCCCTCCTCGTTTGCGAGGCCGAACAACCGTTCCTTGAGGATCGGGTCCTTTCGATTCCACAGTGCGAACGAGAAGTTCAGGAACCCGAAGCGGTCGCAAATTCCGCCGATACCGTCCTCGCCCCAGCGGTAAGCGCGCTTGTGCGCCTGATCGAACGGAAACGACGCCCAGGCATTGCCGTCCTCCGAGTAGTCCTCGCGCACGGTGCCCCATTGGCGGCCCGCCAGGTACGGGCCCCACTGACGCCACGGTCCACTGACCCCGGGCGATTCCGCCAACCGATGGTGTTCGACGGTGGACGGGATGGGAACGCTCACGGGATTGGTGGTCACGGCACACAGTCTGGTCGTTGCAGGTCATCGATGCACGCCGACATTGGCCGCCAGATACCCGACGCGTCGTTGCACCGCGGCGATCTCGCGGATGCCGTCGGTGAGCAGACTCCGCTCCAGAGGTGACAGATCTGCCATGATCAGCACGTCACCGGGTCGGTGGCCGGCCGTGATCTGGTCGATCTGATGCGACAGTCGAAGCCGCTGCAGCAGCTCGAACACCTCGGACAGTGCAGCGACATCACGTTCGGAGAGCATGCCGTTGCCCGACGCCGCCGCGAGCCGCGCGGGGGTCGAGGCCGATGCCATGCCGACCGACAGCCCACCCCACCGAGCGAGGTTGACGATGGGCGTCAGGGCATGGGCCTTGAGGTCGAACGTGCCGCCGCGCCGAGCCAACACGTCTCGCAGCGATCGCAGCCGAGCCCGTCCGGCGAGGGCGTCCCGCAGTTGCAACCGCAGGGCGTCGGGGTGATCGACCAGGAGTCGCCGGTAGGCCTCGGGCACCGTGTGCAGTTCTTTCGGGCCCCACACCACTCTGCCGTCGATCATCAACGAGGACATGATGAGGCCGGAGTCTTCCGCCGGATTGCCACGTTCGCCGAACGGGTTGCTGAGCCAATGGGCCGCGGCCCTTTCCCATTGACCGGCCGAGCGTGCGAATCGGGGCGAGCTCGCGACCGCTCCGTTGGTGTCCGACGGCAATCCGGCACCGTCGAGGCTCATGTGCACACGGGCGGCCAAGTCCATCAACGCCTCGTCGCGGGTCCACGACACCGCGTTCGATGTCCCTCGCACATCGGGATCTGCGGTGGCATCCGCCCAGGTCAATGCACTGTCGACGTCCGAGGAGGGCATCGCTTCTCGACGCGCCACGCTGCCGAGGGTGATCCAGGCGAAGTGGTCACGCGGCACGTCCGGACGTGCGGTCCATTCGATCTCGACGGCCCGGCGGACGAGGCTGTCGACGACGACGGAGAGGATCGCGCTGACCGCCATCGCATCGGTTCCGCCCTCGAACAGATCCACCACCAGGCGGGGCACGAGCCTGCCTGCGTCGGCGAGCTCGGCGGCGGTCGACGCCGATGCCACAGCTCGGCGGACCACGAAGCTGCGTCGGGTGGACGCGGCATGCAGATCCGAATCCTCGACGACGCCGAGCACCTCACCGCGGGTCGACACCACCGGCATGTGCCGCAGGCCTCGCTCGAGCATGTCCATCAGCACCGTGCCGGCCAACCGGTCCGCCGTCACGGTCTCGGCAGGCGAGGTCATGACCTGCTCGATCGGAGTATCGACGCCGATCCCGGCGGCCACCACCCGAATTCGGAGGTCGCGGTCGGTGAAGATGCCGTGGCGAGAACCGCGCAGCGGAACCAGAACGTAGGAGCTGCCCTGCTCGGTCATGTGCCGGACGGCATCTCGAACGGTGGTGCCGACGGGCGTGAACACCGTTGGGGCCGAGAGCAGTTCACCGACGGTGCGGCCCGCACTCCCCTCGACCGGCCCGCCGCGGTGCGCGGTGGCCGAGGTGACGGCGTCGGCCAGGAACGCCAGGCCGGTCGGCGTCGCGAACAACGGCCGAATCAGCTCGCCGGGCAAGCGAATCACAATGCTCGGTTCCGTTGCCCGCGCACGGAATTCGACGGTTCCGCCGGACAGCAGAGCCGAGAAGCCGAAGACACCACCGGGACCGATGGTGTCGATCGGCACCTCGGTGGGAGAGGTCGCCTCCGGGTGCGTGATCACCACGCGCCCGGTGCGCACCACCCATACGGTGTCGGCAGCTGCCGAGACGTCGGTCCGCGGAGGGTCCACAACCCATGCCCCACCGCCGTACTCGCGTTCGACGGCCGAGGCAGCCAGCTCGGCCAGGACTGCCGGTGGCGCGCCCTGAAACGGTGGATGCGCGCCGAGAAAATCGGCCAGCTCCGATCTATCCGCCACGGATCAGGTCGGCGCATTTCTCCGCCATGGTCATCACCGTGATGTTGGGATTGACGTACGGCAGCTTCGGCATCGCCGACGCGTCGACCACGCGCAGGTGCGCGATGCCCTTGACGCGCAACTCGGGATCCAGCACGGCCATGGTGTCGTCCACCGATCCCATCCGCGCCGTGCCTGCCGGGTGATAGACCGTGTTGTGGGTCTTGTGCACGTAGTCCAGCAGGTCGTCGTCGGTGACGGCCTCGGGTCCGGGGGCGAGTTCGCGTTCGATCCACTCGGCCATCGGACCGTCCGCTGCAATCCGACGAGCGAGCTTCAGACCGGCGAGCATCACCGCGTCGTCGTGGCCGTCGGGGTCGGTGAAGTAGCGAGGATCCACCTTTGCCCGGTCGCGAAAATCCCTGCTGCGCAACCGAACAGTGCCCCGGGAGCGCCCCTGGGTGACGTTGGGCGTGAGACAGAAACCGTTGGCGGTGGTCGGGTAGCCCCAGCGAAGGGTGTTCATGTCGAACGGCACGCTGCCGTAATGCATCATGATGTCCGGGTAGTTCACCGAGTCGTCGGTCTGCGCGAACACGCCGATCTCCCACCACTGCGAGGACGTGGTGACCATCGGCTTGCTCGCCTCCCAGAACACCAGCCCCTCGACGTGGTCGTCGAGGTTCTCGCCCACTCCGGGTGAATCGACCCGAACGGTGATCCCCATCTCCTGCAACTGTGCCGCCGGTCCGATTCCGGAGAGCATCAACAACTTCGGCGTATCGATGGCACCGGCGGTGACGATCACCTCGCGACGCGCCGAGACGGTGTCGTAGCCGGTGAGATCGGGGCGTTGGTACCGCACTCCGGTCGCGGTCAGCGATTCGTCGATCAGAATCTCGCTGATCCAGCAGTCCGTTCGCACCTCCAGGTTGGGGCGCGTGCCGATGATCGGATGCAGGTAGGCGTGTGAGGTCGACATGCGCAAGCCGTCTTCGCCCGCATTGATCTGGAACCAGCCGGCACCGTTGAGTACCGGCGTTCCGCGGTTGAATGCGACCGTCGGAAGACCTATCCCGGCGGCCGATTCGAGCACTGCCGCACCGCACGGATCGTTCGGTGGCACGTCGCGAATCCGCACCGGCCCGTCCTGTCCGCGACCGGTGTCGTTGCTCTCGACTCGCGCGACGAGCGGAAGGATGTCCGACGCGCCCCATCCCGTCGCGCCCGCAGCCGCCCAATCGTCGAGGGTTTCCGCCGGCGGGTGAAAGGCGATGCAGGAGTTGTGCGAGGAGCAGCCACCGAGCACTTTCGCCCGCGCGTGCCGCATGAAGCTGTTGCCGCGCTCCTGCGGTTCGACGGGATAGTCCCAGTCGTAGCCGGAGTCGAGTAAGTGCATCCACTCGGCCAGTTCGAGAATTGCCTTGTCGCCGACGTCGGTCGGCCCTGCTTCGACGAGGCAGACACTGACGGAGGGGTCCTCGCTCAGCCGAGCAGCGAGGACACACCCCGCCGTCCCGCCACCTGCGACGACGTAATCGAACTGGGTGTCTGTCACTGCACGCTCCTTCTAGTCGCCCGTGGAGGCATGTGATTTCAGAGTGCCGATGTGCTTGCGTCCCTTGACTGCGTACCACAGCAGGCCGACGCCCAGAATGCCACCGATGTAGACGAACGCACCGAACGTGTTGTACCAGGGGGTTCCGTACACGGCCTCGCGCGGCCAGGCGAGGTTGATCGCCATCCCTGCGCCCCACACCACTGCTGCGATGTTCACCGGCAGGCCCCACCTGCCCATCGTGAAGTACCCGCCGGGCTTCAGGTCCTCCGGCGGCCACTCACCCTTGACTCGTTTGACCAACAGCGGCGCGGTGACCATCAGATACGCGAGGTAGATCATGATGATCGCGATCGACGTGAGGACGGTGAAGATCTGCGGCTGACCGATGTTGACGACGAGAATGACGATGGCCAGCACGCCGATGGTCACTGCGGGCACCACCGGGGTCTGGGTCTTCGGGTTTACCTTGGCCAGACTCTCGCCGAAGGGCAACGCGTTGTCTCGCGCCATGGCGAACGTGAGCCGGATCGCCGCGGTGTGCACCGCCAGCGAGCAGACGAAGACCGCGATGACGATGCAGATGAGGAAGACGGTGCCCAGCGGGCCCCACATCACGGCTTCGACGATGGACTGCAAGCTACCGTCCGGGCTGCCGAGCGACGGATCGTCCAGATCGGGCGCGGCCATGACGGCGAACACCAGGATGGCTCCACCGATGACGAACGACGCGAGGATGGCGCGCAGGATGGCCTTCGGCGCGGTACGCCGAGGTTCGACGGTCTCCTCTCCGAGCGAGCTCGCAGTGTCGAAGCCGTACATCACGTAGCCCGACGCCAACGACGCCACCAGGAAGGCTCCGAGGTAGCCGCCGCTCTCACCGGCACCGTAGCCGTTGGTGGAGAAGAACACCTCGGGGCCGCGGTTGATGTTGGCCGCGAGCAGAATCGCGATCAACACGGCCGCGATGAGCTCGATGAACACTCCTGCGCTGTTGATCATCGCCATCAGCCGGACCCCGAGCGCATTGATCGTCGTGGTGATGGCGATGAGGATCGCACCGAGCAGCACCGCGTTGGCCGCGAAATCACTGGCGCCGGAACCGTCACCGATGATCTGGAATCCGCTCCAGATACGGGGCAGATTCAGCTGCAATGCCAGCGCCACGGCGGACAGCGTCACGATCGAGGCCGTCAGCATCAACCAGCCCGCAGACCATCCGACGATTCTGCGGCCCAACAACTTCGCCCAGTTGTACACCGAACCCGCTACCGGATACTTCGCGGCCAGTTCCATGAAGCACAGTGCCACGCAGAGCTGACCGACGAACACTGCAGGCCACGACCACAGATACGCCGGTCCGGCCGCACCGAATCCGAAATAGAACAGCTGGAACGTACCGGTGAGAATGGAAATGTAGCTGACGCCCGCGGCGAAGCTGGCGAATTTGCCGAGGCTTCGATCGAGTGACTCCTTGTAGCCGAAGTCGTCCATTCCGCTCGAACTGTCGTTCAGTAGTGCCATGCGCCTGGCCTTTCCGATCTTTTCTTTATCGGGTGCCGAACCACCCCGCCGCCGTGGGCGAGGTGTTGTGCCAAATATGCTTCGCCTCTTGATATTCAGACATTCCGGACGGACCGAGTTCGCGGCCGTTGCCGGATTGCTTGAAACCGCCCCATTCTGCGGCCGCGGTGTAGACACCGAAGTCGTTGAGCCACACCGTTCCATGGCGAAGCCCACGCACCATTCTTTCGCCTCGCGCGGCGTCGGATGTCCGAACTCCCGCGGCGAGACCGTAATTCGTATCGTTACCCAGCAGGAGTGCTTCGGCCTCGGTGTCGAAGCGTTCCACAGTGAGTATGGGCCCGAATGTCTCCTCCTGCACGATATTCATCGACCGATCGCAATGGTCGAAGATCGTGGGCAGAAAGTAGCTGCCGGCATCCAGTTCCGGATTGTCCGGTTCGGTACCACCGATGACCAACGTCGCACCCTCTTCGATTCCGCCCGCGACGAAGGCTGCGATCTTCTCTCGCTGAGCCTGCGACACGAGCGGTCCGGTCTCGCTGGCCGGGTCCATACCCGGGCCGATCACGATGGTCTTCGCACGTTCGGCAACGGCAGCAACGAAACGGTCGGCGACCGATTCTTCGATGATGAGTCGGGTGCCTGCCGAACACACCTGACCCGAATGCAGAAAGACTCCGGTCAGGACGTTGTCGACCGAGTCGGCGAATGCCTGATCGTCGGCCACCGCGTCGGCGAACACGATATGTGGATTCTTGCCACCGAGCTCGACGGCCACCTTGGTGACGTTCTCGGCCGCCGCGGCCAAGATGTGTCTGCCTGTCGCCAGCCCACCGGTGAAGGAAATGAAGTCGACGTCGCGGTTCCTGGTGAGCGCGTCCCCGAGAACCGCGCCACTGCCCTGCAGCAGGTTGACCACACCGGCCGGCACTCCGGCTTCTTCCACCAACTTGGTGAACGCGATGGTGCTGAGCGGAGTCACCTCGCTCGGCTTGAGCACCATCGTGCAGCCGGCCGCCAGCGCCGGGGCGATCTTCCACGAGATCTGCAGCAGCGGATAGTTCCACGGCGCGATCATGACGCAGACGCCGATCGGTTCGTGCACCACTCGGCTGATGATTTCGGGTCGGTCGACGTCGATCAGACGATCGGCCTCGACCACTGCGAGATCGGCGTAGAAGCGGAAGACCGACGTCACGTCGTCGATGTCGATTTCACTCTCGCCGAACGTCTTTCCGGTATCGAGGGTCTCGATACGCGCGAGCTCGGCCTTGTCTCTCTGGAGCAGATCTGCGATGCGATTCAACAGATTGCTGCGCTCACCCACCGTCACCGACCGCCACGGCCCGTCGTCGAACGCCGCCCGCGCCGAGGCCACCGCGCGCAGAGCGTCGTCCGGAGTTGCCTCGTCCACGACGGCGACCGTGCTGCCGTCCGCGGGGTTCACGATGTCTCGGGTTCCGCCGTCACCGGATCCCTGCCACTGCCCGTCGACGAACAACGAGGGCCGCAGCGCGGTCGGGTCGAATCCTGCATCGGAGTCGGTCACCGAAACACCTTCTTCCGTATGGGGGGGTCGGGTCGTGTGTCTACGCTATGCCCTCAGCGCCCGGCGGTCCCGTCGATCCGTTCGTGAAACTCGTCTTCCCGCGGACCGATGCGCGAACGTACCGTCCTCCCCGCTGAGAGGCATTGGCCTCCGCCCTTTTCCTGCTGCGATTGTCGAACATCCGACGGCACTGTGTCGGACATGCAACAGCACAGCGCAGCGCAGCGCATTACGCTGGGATTCATGACTATCGAAGATGTGGGCGGCAGACGAACGGTGACGGCGGACGAACTTCTTCTCCTGGTGGGTGATCATCTGCTCATAGAGGAGGGTGTCGCGACCGGGTTCATCGAGAGCGCAGGCCAGGTTGCCGAGAGCGTGGCGGTGACGGTGACCGACGGCGTCGACGGAACCACGACGACCGAACGGGTGTTCCTTCCCGATGCCGAGGTGACCATCGAACCCGCCGATCGCGGACGCGCCCCTGTCACGATGTGAGGGCAGGACAATCCCTGCTCAGAAGTACATTCATGTAACTCGAACAACTCTGCTCACTCCAGTCACACAGGCACCGAACTGAGCTAGGGTGGCGGAAACCCGTCACCGTTCGGAAGGACGTCAGCAGTGCGACAAGGCCGAGGACACCCGACCGTTCGCGTTGCCGTCGTGTCCTGTGCCGCTGCCCTCGCCGTCGGTTTCGGCTCGTTCACGGCAGTGGCCGATCCCGAGGCGTCGGCCCCGGCAACCGCCGCCGAGTCGGTCCGCTCGGCCGACGCAGATCAGTACAACAGCGCGCAGGACGCCTTGGTGAAGGGTCGCTACGACGACGGTTTCGCTGCCCTCGACGCACTCGCACTCGCCGCCCCGGACGACGCCAACGTGGCAGCGCTGCAGACGTTCTATGCCAACTCGACCGCCGACACCGATGCGCGTGCGCAACACTCGGCTCGTCTGCACACGCTGTCTCCCACCCTCGCCGATGCAGTCGACCGGGCCATCGCCGTCATCGACGAAGCCGCTACGGAGACAATCGACTTCGACCCGATCACCGACGGACCCCGCACCGCGATCGTGGTACTCGGTGTGGGCCTGAACGGCGACGGCAGCACGACCCCGGAGTTGGTGGAGCGTCTCCGCTCGGCCGTCGCCGCGGCGGAGCGCTCCCCCGATTCCCCCATCATCGTCACCGGCGGAAATCCGCATAGCGGCGTCACCGAGGCCGAGGCGATGCAGCGATGGCTCGTCGAGGAAGGCATCGCGGCCGACCGCATTCACATCGAATCGACCGCGAATTCGACTGTGCAGAACGCACAGCGCGCTACCGCACTGGCCGCCGAGATCGGCGTCGACGATCTCGTGCTGGCGACGACCCCCAGTCATCTTCGACGAGCAATCTCCGACTTCGAGATAGCGGGCGGTGACGTGATCGGCGCTGCGACAGCAACTCCCGACGATCTTCCGGATCTGCCTGCACTCGCTCCGACGGCACGGTTGGGCATGACCGTCGATGCCACCAAGATCCTCGGGATCCCGCGCACCTACTGACGCGTCCACCCTCGCAGCACCGACTCCGTTCCGGCTTCGAACATCGCACGACGGGTCTCGTCGTCGGAGTTCGTCGGCATCGCCAGTTCCAACGACACCAGACCGTGCACGATCGCCCAGAACGAGTGGCTGATCAACTCGACCGGCGCCCCGGCCATGATGCCGTCCGCAACGGCGCGTGCCACCGCCGCCCGAAGCGGGTCCATCGCCGCGGATGCGAGTTGCGCCTCGTCGGATACATCGATCGAACCGAGCACTCCGCCGAACATCACCGCGTACAGATGCGGATTGCGTAGCGCCCAGTCTCGGTACGCGATAGCCAGTGCACGCAGATCGACCTCGGGATCGCCGGTGACCGGAACCTCGCGCTGAGCGTCCCCGAAGCTCAAGAACGACGTGGCGAACAGTGCCACGAGCAGCTCGGCGCGACCACCGAACAGTGAGTAGATGGCGGTGGTCGAGGTGCTCTGCGCAGCCGCGAGTTTACGTAGTGACAACGAGTCGACGCCCTGCTGCGCAACGGTTTCCGCCGCGGCCTCGAGTAGCCGGGTCCGCAACTCGGCGTCGTGAATTCTTGGTCTCGCCACTTGCGAAACCTACCACAACGGTGTTTTATAACAGTGTCACACAACGCTTCGATCCTCGAACGGACGGGAACAAGTCATGCCAACCATCATCGACGGCCGCACCACGGTCGAATCCGAACGAGACACCGTCACGGTCTTCCTCATCGGAATGCGCAACAATCCCCTTGCCGTTCGCTCCTGGTTACCTGCGGTGCGGGCGATGCCGCGGATGCTCGGCCATCTCGAGCGGGATCCCGCATCCGGGCTGCTCGGCTACCACTCGTGGTTGGGACGCACCACCATGCTGGTCAGTTATTGGCGCAACGCCGAGGATCTCACCAGGTTCGCCTCCGACCCCGACGCACCACATGCACCCGCCTGGCGCGCCTTCAATCGATCGGTAGCCGCAACCCGCCACGTCGGAGTGTGGCACGAAACCTATACCGCGACAGCGCAGAACAGTGAGGCGATCTACGTCAACATGCCTGCGTTCGGACTCGCGGGAGCCATCGGTGGACTCCCGGTCGGTACCGGCTCGCACACATGGAAGCAGCGAATGAAGTCTGCGCAGTAACAGCTCGACGGTTACAGGAAGTTCCCGGCACGCGCAGCCAGGTCGAGAACGGGCTGCGGGAAGACTCCGAGGGCCACGGTGACCACCACCGAGACCCCGATCGCGCACGACACCGACGCCGTCGGCCGCACGATCGTGGCGGTCCGCTCTCCTGGATCGGTGAAGAACATCAGCACGATCACCCGCACGTAGAAGAACGCTGCAATCGCGCTGCACACCACTCCGACCACGACCAGTGCCGCTCCCCCAGCGCCCGAGGCAGCGCTGAACACCGCGAACTTGCCGATGAACCCACTGGTGAGTGGAATGCCGGCGAACGAGAGCAGGAACAACCCGAACACTGCCGCGACCAGCGGTGAGCGACGGCCGATTCCGGCCCACCGTTCCAGATCGCTCACTTCACCGCGTTCGTCGCGCGCCAACCCGATGATCGCGAACCCTCCGAGAGTGCTGAAGGCATAGGCCAGCAGATAGAACATCGTGGCCGACACACCGGAATCACCCACATCACCCGAATCACCCAGTGCCGTCACTCCGGTGAGGATGAATCCGGTGTGCGCGACGGACGAGTACGCCAGCATCCGTTTGACATCGGTCTGCGTCACCGCGACAACGGAACCCAGCACCATGGTCGCGATGGCCACGACCCACAGCATCGGCCGCCAACTCGATTCGAGACCGGGAAGCGCCACCCCGAAGATGCGAAGAATCGCACCGAACGCCGCGACCTTGGTCACCGTGGCCATCAGAGCTGTCACCGGAGTGGGGGCACCCTGGTAGACGTCGGGAATCCACGAATGGAACGGCACAGCACCGACCTTGAACAACAGACCCACCGCGAGCAGGGCGGTTCCGATCAGCGCGAGCGATCTGCCCTGACCGTCCTCCGCGATCGCGTCGGCGATGCCGTCCAACCGAACGGTTCCGGCGTACCCGTACAGGAAGGCAACCCCGAACAGAAAGAATGCGGACGAGAACGCGCCCAGCAGAAAGTATTTGAGGGCAGCTTCCTGCGAGAGCAACCGACGTCGTCGGGCCAGTCCGCAGAGCAGATACAGCGGCAACGACAACACCTCCAGCGCCACGAACATCGTCAACAGATCCGTGGACGCCGGAAACAGCAACATGCCGCCGATCGCGAACATCGCCAGAGGAAACACCTCGGTCTGGGCGACGCCTGCGTCGATGGCCTCCTTCTCCGCCACGCTGCCCGGAGTGGTCGATGCCTGCGGGGTGAACGAATCGATGCGACGCTCGGCACCGGCCCCGGTGACTGCAACGGTGCGCTCCGCCAACAGCGCGATCGCCGGAATCGACACCAGCACAATGGTTCCCTGCAGAAACAGCGTCGGACCGTCGATCGCGACCGCGCCGGACATCGCCGACGCCTCGGTGCCTGCCAGACCCAGGATGGCCGCCAGCGCCGCCACCAGTCCCGCGAGAGCGAGACCCACATGCGTGATCCGACGGGCCCGCAGCGGCACGAACGCCTCGACGAGAACACCGAGAACTGCGACCGAGAACACGATCAGCATCGGTGCCAGCAGACCGTACTGCACCTCGGGTGTGGTCATCGCTGACCTCCTGAACTGTCGACGATCGTGGATTGCACTGCCGGGGTGATGACATCGAGCGCAGGTTTCGGATACACACCGAGCACGATCAGCAACGCGATCAACGGCACCACCACGGCCAGTTCGCGGCGAACGAGATCGGGCACCGTCTCGTTGCCCTCTCGGACCGGCCCGGTCATGACGCGTTGGTAGAGCCACAGTATGTAGATCGCCGACAGCACGAGGGCTCCGGCGGCCACTATCGCGGCGACTCCGTATCGACCGAACGTGCCGATCAGCACGAGGAATTCGCTCACGAACGGGGCGAGGCCGGGTAGCGAGAGCGTGGCGAGTCCCGAGATCAGGAACGTTCCGGCGAGCACCGGTGCCACCTTCTGCACACCGCCGTAGTCGGCGATCGCTCGTGATCCTCGACGCGACACGAGGAAGCCTGCGATCAAGAACAGTGCGGCCGTGGAGATTCCATGGTTGACCATGTACAGCGTGGCACCGGCCTGACTCTGACCGGTCATGGCGAAGATCCCGAGGATGATGAATCCGAAGTGTGAAATCGACGTGTAGGCAATCAGTCTCATCATGTCGGTCTGGCCGATCGCCAGTATCGCGCCGTAGACGATGCCGATGACCGCGAGAGTGATGATCCACGGCGCGAACGTCTGCGACGAGCCGGGAAAGAGTTCGAGACAGAACCGCAGCATCGCGAACGTGCCGACCTTGTCCACCACCGACATCATCAGCACCGCAGTCGCGTGCGTGGACTGCACTGCGGCGTCGGGTAGCCACGAGTGGAACGGCCACAACGGTGCCTTGATAGCGAACGCGAACATGAAGCCGAGGAACAGTGCGTTCAGAACCATCGGATCCACACCGAGTCCGCCCGATGCCGCCGCGTCGGCGATCACGCGCAGATCGAATGTCCCGCCGTCGAAAGGCCCGTCGGGTCGCGCGGTCACCACGTACAGGCCGATGACGGCAGCCAACATGATCAGACCGCCGAACAGGTTGTACAACAGGAACTTCACCGCGGCGCGCGTTCGATGCACTCCCCCGAAACCACCGATGAGGAAGTACATCGGAATCAGCATCGCCTCGAAGAAGATGTAGAACAACAACACGTCCAACGCGAGGAACGACACGAGCACCATCGACTCGACCACAAGGATCAACGCCATGTACGTGTGCGACACCCGACGGGAGCCGTAATTCGCGACGCGACTGCCGTCGTACCAGCCCGCGACGAGCAGCAAGGGCGTGAGAACGGTGGTGAGCAACACCAGGACCAGGCCGATTCCATCGAGTCCGAGGGTGTACCGCGCACCGAAAGCCGCTATCCACGAATGGTCTTCGACGAATTGGTACCGATCACCACCGGAGTCGAACGACACTGCCAGGGCGACCGACACGGCCAGTGTTCCGGCAGCGAAACCCACTGCGACACTGCGCGCGACGGTCGGGCGAGCGGCGGGCACCAGGGCGACGACGATCGCACCGAGCATCGGGAGTACCCACAGGACGGTCAACCAGGGAGTCGTCACAGAGCCACCACCATCAGTACCACGAGAACGGCTCCCGCGAACATCGCCAACGCGTACGACCGCACATAGCCCGTCTGCAGCCGCCCGGACCGCGTCGATGCGCCACCGATCGAGCTCCCCACCCCGTCCACGACGGCGTCGATACCGTTGTCTGCGTGCACCAGTGCGCGCGTGAGTGTCTGCCCTGGCCGCATGAATGCCGCCTCGTTGACGGCATCTCCGTAGAGATCGGCACGTGCAGCTCGGGTCAGGGGCGAGACATCCTCGGGTGGTGTCGGCGGAACCTCGTTCGCGATGTACTTGCGGTACGCGATGCTCGCACCCACCAGCACGACCACCAGGACCGCGACGGTGACCAACCAGGCCGGAATCGCGTGCTCCTCGTGTTCCGATCCCACCACCGGTTCCAGCCATGCCTCGAGGCGCCCACCCACCGCGAGGAAGGCTCCCGACGCCACCGAGCCGACGGCCAACACGATCATCGGGACGGTCATCGTCGCCGTCGCCTCGTGCGGATGTGCCTGCGCGGACCAGCGTTTCGGACCGAAGAACGTCAACAGCATCACCCGAGTCATGTAGAAGGCCGTCAGCCCTGCACCGAGCAATGTCACGCAGCCGAGAATCGGACCTGCCACTCCCTCGGCGGCGAATGCAACCTCGATGATCGGATCCTTGGCGAAGAAGCCGGAGAACGGCGGCAGTCCGATGATCGCGAGATAGCCGAGGCCGAACGTGACGAACGTGATCGGCATCGCGGCGCGGAGTCCACCGAACTGTCGCATGTCGGTCTCGTCGTTCATCGCGTGCATCACCGAGCCCGCGCCCAGGAACAAGCCCGCTTTGAAGAAGCCGTGCGAGATCAACAGCACGATGGCGTAGGCGTAACCGGAGGGGCCGAGCCCGGCTGCGAGCACCATGTACCCGATCTGACTCATCGTCGATGCCGCGAGCGCCTTCTTGATGTCGTCCTTCGCACAACCGATGACGGCACCGAACAGCAAGGTGACCGCACCGACGGTGACGGTGGCCGCGCGGGCGGTGGGCGACGCCTCGAACACCGGTCCGGAGCGCACGATGAGATACACCCCGGCCGTGACCATCGTGGCCGCGTGAATCAATGCCGACACCGGTGTCGGGCCCTCCATGGCGTCCCCGAGCCACGATTGCAGCGGCACCTGCGCCGACTTTCCACACGCCGCCAACAGCAACATCAGCGCCATGGCGGTGGCCACCGATTCGCTCGCCTCGCCGATTCCGGCGAACACGTCGTCGTACTGGACGGAGCCGAAGTTCACGAACATGATCATCAGCGCAACGGCCAGGCCGATGTCACCGACTCGGTTGACCACGAACGCTTTTCGGGCAGCCGATGCAGCCGACGGCTTGTGCTGCCAGAAGCCGATCAGCAGGTACGACGCCAAACCGACTCCCTCCCACCCCAGGTAGAGGCCCAGGAAGTTGTCGGCCAGAACCAGCAGCAGCATGGCGGCGAGAAACAGGTTGAGGTACGCGAAGAAGCGCCGCCGCTCGGCGTCGTGGCTCATGTAGCCGATGGAGTACACGTGAATGAGCGACCCGACTCCGGTGATCAGCAGGACGAAGCAGATCGACAGTTGATCTGCGCGCAAGCCGAAGTCGACCTGCAGTTCGTCGACCGGAACCCACCGGAACAGGGTCTGGGTGAGCATCCTGTTCGACTCGTCACGCCCGAGCATCGAGGCGAACACCACCGCGGCCACCACGAACGACGACACCGCTGCCGCCGTCGCGACCAGATGCCCCCAGGAGTTGCAGCGCCGGCCACCGAGCAACAGGAACGCCGCACCGAACGCCGGCAGAGCCGGAAGAAGCCACAGGATCGACATCGTTGTTCCCCCGTCAGTTCTTCATCAGTGAATTCTCGTCCATGGAGACAGAACGCCGAGAACGGAAGATGGCCATGATGATGGCCAGGCCCACCACCACCTCGGCAGCGGCGACCACCATGGTGAAGAACGCGAACAACTGCCCGTCGAGATTGCCGTGCATGCGGGAGAACGTCACGAACGCGAGATTGACTGCGTTGAGCATCAATTCGATACACATGAACACGATGATGGCGTTGCGTCTGACGATGACGCCTGCCGCGCCGATCGTGAACAGCAGAACGGACAGGTAGAGATAGTTCTCTGGATTCATCGCTCGTCACGCTCGATCCGAGGATCGGCGAACATGGCGTTGACGGAGGACTCGGATTCGGTTCCGTCGGGCAGCAGAGCGCGGCGATCCACCCCGTTGTGGCGGGCGTACACCCCCGGACTCGGCAGCGGTGTCACCCTCGAACCATCGCGGAATCGATCGCGGGCCATTTCTCGCTGACCCTTGACCGGCCCCAGAGCTTCCCGGTGCGCCAGAATCATCGCCCCGATGGTGGCAGTGATCAGCAGTGCCCCGGTCAACTCGAACGCCCACACGTACTCGACGAAGATCAGCTCGGCCAGGCCCTCGACGTTTCCGGTGGAGTTGACGGCGTCGAGACCGGCGAAGTCGAGCCGACCGCTCCGGACGGAATCGCGCAGCAGCACCCCGATGATCAACAGCCCGAAACCGATTCCGATGACGACGGCCGCGATGCGGTGCCCGCGCAGGGTTTCGGTCAGCGACTCCGAGGTGTCGACTCCGACGAGCATCAGCACGAACAGGAAAAGCATCATGACCGCGCCGGTGTAGACGACGATCTGCACGACACCGAGGAACAACGCCCCCTGCGCCATGTAGAAGGTCGCCAGCACCACCATCGTGGCGGCGAGGAACAATGCCGAGTAGACGGCTTTGGTGCTCATCACCACGCCGAGCGCACCGATGACGGCTACGACGCCGAGGGTCCAGAACTGCACGGCCTCACCGGTGGACGTCGCCGCGAGGGCGAGCTGAGCGGTGGCAGTCATCGGACCGGACCGCCCTCGGTTTCGGTTGTTTTCTCGTCGCCGGTGACGATGCCGCGGTAGTAGTCCTCCGCCAAACGGCCCGGTGCCATCGCGTGCGGCGGTGCGGTCATGTCCGGCTCCAGCGGTGCCAGCAGCGCGTCCTTCTCGTAGATCAGATCGGCTCGGTTGTCACCGGCCAGCTCGTACTCGTTGGTCATCGTCAGAGCGCGTGTCGGACAGGCCTCCACGCACAGGCCGCACCCGATGCACCGGAGGTAGTTGATCTGATAGACCCCGCCGTAGCGCTCGCCAGGAGAGAACCTCGCGGTCTCGGTGTTGTCGGCCCCTTCGACGTAGATGGCGTCGGCCGGGCAGGCCCACGCGCAAAGCTCGCAGCCGATGCACTTCTCGAGACCGTCGGCGTACCGATTGAGCTGATGACGACCGTGGTAGCGAACCTCTGTCGGCTTCTTCTCTTCCGGATACAACTCCGTCTCGGCCTTCTTGAACATCGTCGCGAAGGTGACCCCGAAACCGGCTATGGGACCGAGAAATTCAGGCATCGGCGTTCTCCTTCGGTGACCTGGCGGCGGGTGAGCGCACACCGGCGTGCCGGCTCGGGAAAGTCGAGCCCTGCGTGGGAATGGGAGGTATCGGGAATCCGCCTGCCACAGCATCGAACTCGGCGACGGGTACAGGAGGCGGCACGTTCCGTTCTCGTGCACGCCTGCGCACCATCAGCAGCAACGCACCCAGCACGGCCACCGCGAAGATCATCGACACGCCGAACGTGACCACTGGTACGTCGTACCGATCGGCCCCGAGTACCCGCACCGTCGCGATCACCATGACCCAGATCAGGGCAACCGGAATGAGAATCTTCCAGCCGAAGTTCATGAACTGGTCGTAGCGCAGCCTCGGCAGCGTCGAACGCAGCCAGATGAACACGAACAGGAACACCCAGACCTTGAGGGTGAACCACAGCACCGGCCACCACCCCGAATTGGCACCGCTCCACAGACTCAACGGAATCGGAGCCTGCCAGCCACCGAGGAACAGCGTGGTCGCGAGTGCCGACACGGTGACCATGTTGATGTACTCGGCGAGCATGAACATGGCGAAACGGAGAGACGAGTACTCCGTGTGGAATCCGCCCACCAGCTCACCCTCCGCCTCGGGCAGATCGAACGGAGCGCGGTTGGTTTCGCCGACCATCGCCGTCACGTACACCAGGAACGACGGCAGCAGCAGAAACACGTACCAGGTGTTCTGTTGCGCAGCAACGATTCCGGAAGTCGACATAGTGCCCGCGTACAGGAAGACCGCCGCGAACGACAGGCCCATCGCGACCTCGTAGGAAATCACCTGCGCCGTCGAACGCAGCGCACCGAGCAGCGGGTACGTCGAGCCCGACGCCCACCCCGCCAACACGATCCCGTACACACCCACCGACGTGACCGCGAGAATGTACAGAACCCCCACCGGCAGGTCGGTCATCTGCAGCGGCGTCGTCGTACCGAACACCGACACTTCGGGACCGAACGGAATCACCGCGAAGGCCATGAACGCAGGAACCACCGAAATGATCGGAGCCAGAACGTAAATCGGCTTGTCGACGCCGGTCGGAGTGATCCCCTCCTTCAACGCCAGCTTGATCCCGTCCATCAGAGACTGCAACAGCCCCCACGGGCCCACCCGGTTCGGCCCCACCCGCATCTGCATCCACGCCATGATCTTGCGTTCGGCGTAGATCGCAACCAGCGGCGTCAACACCAGGAACACGAAGACCGCCAGGGCCTTGCCGACAACCAGCCACCACGGATCGTTGCCGAACATCGACAGATCGGTCGGCGCGGCCACGTTCATGACTGCCCACCTTTGGGTCGTTCCGCAGACTCCACTCCCCCACCTCGGGGTCGTTCCGCAGAACCACGCCGAATACTCACCGCAGCGCCCGACTGCACCCCCAGCGAGCGATACACCGTCGAACCGGGCGAGTTCATCGGTATCCACACCACGGTGTCGGGCAGATCGGTGATCGTCAGCGGCAACGTGATCGAGCCACGGTCCGTCGCAACACTCACCAGATCGCCGGTCTCGGCTCCGGTCGCCGAGGCCGTTGCCGCAGACAGCCGAACGGTAGGTGCGCGACCGGTCGCGGCGAGATTGTCCTCCCCGTCCTGCATTCGTCCCGCATCGATGAGCATCCGCCACGTGGCCAGAATCGCCTGCCCCGGACCGAGGGTCGGAACGTCCGCGCGGGGTGCCACCCGGGCCACCGCGGTGCGCGGGCCGTGCCACACACCGAGGCGAGCCATCTCGGCGCGTGCCGCTGCGGCGTCGGGCACGGCCAGTTCGACGCCCATCTGCGCGGCGATGGTGTCGAGGATGCGTTGATCCGGCATCACCGCGCCTGCACCGAGTGCAGTGTCGAACGTACGGGGCCGTCCTTCCCAGTCGACGAAAGTTCCCGACTTGTCGACCACCGGTGCTACCGGGAACACCACGTCGGCCCGCTCGGTGACCGCGCTGTGGCGCAGTTCGAGGCTCACCACGAACGCCGATCGGTCCAGTGCGGCGAGTGCCTCCCGGGGGTCCGGCAGATCGTCGAGATCGATTCCCGCCGCGACCAGAGCGCGATTCGTTCCTGCGTCGGCCAGGATCGCCGCCGTGTCACGGCCCACCTCCGCCGGCAACTCGGGCACTCCCCACACCGCGGCCACCTCGGCGCGCGCAGCCGCATCGGCAACAGGACGCCCGCCGGGCAGGACGTTCGGCAGCGCCCCTGCGTCGAGCGCACCGCGTTCGCCTGCGCGTCGAGGAATCCAGGCCAGGCTCGCGCCGGTGTCGTCCGCCAGTTTCGATGCCGCCGCCAGACCACCGGGAACGCAGCCGAGCCGCTCGCCCACGAGAACGATCGCACCGGGCTCCCGGAGAAGATGTGCAATCGATTCGGTGCCGCGATCCCCGACGTGCAACGCATCGAGCCAGCCCGGCTCGCCGCCGGGAATCGATTGCAGCAGGACGCCGTCCAGCTTCCGTAGGCCCCGGGAGGAGAACGGCGCGATCGATGCCACCACTACTGCGCTCGCGCGGTGCGCCTTACGCAGCCTCAGGAAAACCAGGGGTGACTCTTCCTCGGGCTCGAAGCCGACCAGTAGCACCACGGGGGCGTTCTCGAGATCGGAGTAGGTGACCCCCAACCCGGTCGCCGCGATACGACCGGCCAGGAAACTTGCTTCCTCGGCGCTGTGATCCCGATTGCGGAAGTCGATGTCGTTGGTGTGCAGCACTGTTCGGGCGAACTTGGCATAGGCGTAGGAGTCTTCGAGAGTCGATCGTCCGCCCACGAGTACTGCGGCACGTCCGACCGATGCGGCCAATCCCGTTGCCGCAGCCGCCAATGCAGCCGACCACGACGTTTCGATCAACTCCCCGGATTCGTCGCGGATCATCGGCGCGGTGATGCGGTCGGGTTCGGTGGCGTACTTGAATGCCCACCGGCCCTTGTCGCAGTTCCATTCCTCGTTGACCTGGGGATCGTCACCGGCCAGCCGTCGCAGGACCTTGCCGCGTCGATGGTCCGTGCGTTGAGCACAGCCCCCTGCGCAGTGCTCGCACACGCTCGGCGACGAGGTGAGGTCGTACGGGCGCGCCCGGAACCGATACTCGGTGTTGGTCAGCGCACCCACCGGACAGATCTGCACGGTGTTGCCCGAGAAGTAGGAGTCGAACGGCTCGTCGCCGAAGATCCCCACCTGTTGAATCGCACCACGTTCGAGTAGCTCGATGGACGGATCGCCGGCCACTTGAGCTGCGAAGCGAGTGCATCGCGCGCACAGGACGCACCGTTCGCGGTCCAGCAACACCTCGGCCGACAGCGGAATCGGCTTGGGGTACGTGCGTTTGGTCTCGACGAACCTGGACTCGGCCCTGCCCGCAGCCATCGCCTGGTTCTGCAGTGGACACTCACCGCCCTTGTCACACACCGGGCAATCGAGCGGATGGTTGATCAGCAGCAGCTCCATGACGCCGCGTTGCGCCTTCTCCGCCGACTCCGATGTCACTTGGGTGCGCACGATCATGCCCTCGGCCACTGTCGTGGTGCAGGACGCCAACGGCTTGCGCTGCCCTTCGACATCGACCAGGCATTGCCGGCACGCCCCCACCGGATCGAGCAGCGGGTGATCGCAGAAGCGCGGAATCTGCACGCCCATCAGCTCGGCGGCGCGAATCACCAACGTGCCCTTGGGAACACTGATCTCGTGGTCGTCGATGGTCAGTGTCACCATTTCGACTGGAGTGACCGATTGCTCCGTCTGTGCCGTCATGACGTCAGCTCCTCTGCCATCAGGGTCGATCGGTGTGGATCGAATGGGCATGCCTGTTCGGTGACGTGTCGGATGTATTCGTCGCGGAAGTACTTCAGCGAGGACACGATCGGGCTTGCGGCTCCGTCTCCCAACGCGCAGAACGATTTTCCGGCGATGCCGTCCGCGATGTCGAGCAGTGTCGTGAGGTCGGCTTCGGTACCGGTTCCGCCGTCGAGGCGGCGCAGGATCTGCACCAGCCAGTAGGTTCCTTCTCGGCACGGCGTGCATTTGCCGCAGGATTCGTGTGCGTAGAACTCCGTCCATCGCAACACTGCTCGCACGACGCAGGTCGTGTCGTCGAAGATCTGCAGGGCCTTGGTACCCAGCATCGATCCGGCGGCACCGACGCCCTCGTAGTCGAGCGGCACGTCCAGGTGTTCGCCGGTGAACATCGGTGTCGACGATCCTCCCGGTGTCCAGAACTTGAGCTCGTGACCGGGCCGGATACCGCCCGCGTAGTCCAGCAGTTCCCGCAGGGTGATGCCCAGCGGGGCCTCGTACTGGCCGGGTCGACACACGTGGCCGGAGATCGAGTAGAGGGTGAACCCGGGTGATTTCTCGCTTCCCATCGATCGGAACCATTCGATGCCCTTGCGCAGGATCACCGGGACGCTGGCGATGGATTCGACGTTGTTGACCACCGTCGGCCGCGCGTACAGGCCTGCCACCGCGGGGAACGGTGGACGCAGTCGGGGTTGACCTCGTCGCCCTTCGAGCGAGTCGAGCAGCGCCGTCTCCTCGCCGCAGATGTAGGCCCCGGCCCCGGCATGGATCACCAACTCGAGGTCGAACCCCGATCCGAGGAGGTTCTTGCCCAGGTAGCCGGCGTCGTAGGCCTCGGCAACTGCGGCCTGCAGTCTGCGCAGCACCGGTACCACTTCGCCGCGAACGTAGACGAATGCGTGCGATGCACGTATTGCGTATGCCGCGATGATGATTCCTTCGATCAACGTGTGCGGGCTCGCCATCATCAAGGGCATGTCCTTGCAGGTGCCCGGCTCCGACTCGTCGGCGTTGACCACCAGATAGTGAGCTTTCCCGTCACCCTGTGGAATGAAGCTCCACTTCGTTCCGGTGGGGAATCCCGCACCGCCACGGCCGCGCAGGCCGGAGTCCTTGACGAACGCGATGAGATCGTCGGGGTCCATGGCGAGGGCCTTCTCGAGCCCCCGATAGCCGTCGTGACTGCGGTAGGTGTCGAGTGTCCACGAGTCCTTCTCGCCCCAGAACTCGCTCAGCACCGGCGTCAGGGCCATGTCATTTCCCCTTCGTCGGTGGATCGGTTTCGGTGGTGTTCGGCTGCGGTGGAACGGTCGCCGAAGGAGCCGGAGCCGGTTTCTCGCGCACCGTTTCCGCCACTGCTTCGGCACCGAGATCGGGATGATCGTCCGGGGAGCCGGTGACGGCCCGGGGAGCCGTCATCGAGTGCTCACGGGCGTACCGCAGACCCGTGAGACTGGCTTCGCCTGCGCTGCCGGAGGATTCGAGTGCACCCGGCCGATCGTCGGCGAAGCCGGCCAGAATCCGCTCGGTCTCGCGGAACGTGCACAGCGGAGCGCCGCGGGTCGGGGTCACCTGCGCACCGGATCGAAGCGCATCGACCAGTTCTCGTGCCGACGCCGGAGTTCTGTTGTCGAAGAACTCCCAGTTGACCATCATCACCGGTGCGAAGTCGCAGGCGGCGTTGCACTCGATGTGCTCGAGAGTGATGGTGCCGTCGGCGGTGGTCTCGCCGTGATCGATATCGAGGTGATCACGCAGGGCATCCATGATGGCGTCGCCGCCCATGACAGCGCACAGGGTGTTGGTGCACACTCCGACGCGGTAGTTTCCGGTGGGCTCGCGGCGGTACATCGAGTAGAAGGTCGCGACCGCGGTGACCTCTGCTCCGGTGAGATCGAGTACGTCCGAACAGAATTCGATTCCGGCCGGCGTGAGATATCCGTCCTCGGATTGCACCAGGTGCAGCAGCGGTAGCAACGCCGATCGGGCCTGAGGATAACGACTCAGGATGACCTCGGCGTCGGCGCGCAGGCGGGCACGAACGTCGGCGGGATAGAACGCACGTGCGTCGGGGCCGACCAGCTGTACTGCTTCCTCGGGGCGAGCTCCGAGTTGGACGAGCACCGGCTCCGAGCGCGGCGTGGTCATCGGTCCACCCCGCCCATCACCGGATCGATACTGGCGACGGCAGCGATGACGTCGGAGATCATGCCGCCCTCGCACATCGCGGCAACCGCCTGCAGGTTGGTGAACGAGGGGTCTCTGAAATGCACTCGGTACGGCCGAGTTCCACCGTCACTGACGATGTGCACACCCAGTTCGCCTCGCGGCGATTCCACCGTGGACAGCACTTGGCCCGCCGGCACACGCATGCCCTCGGTCACCAATTTGAAGTGGTGGATCAACGACTCCATCGAGGTGTCCATGATGGTGCGCACGTGGTCCTGAGAATTGCCGAGACCATCGGGTCCGGAGACGAGTTCGGCCGGCCAGGCGATCTTCTTGTCGTCGATGACCACCGGTCCGGGCCGAAGACGATCGAGAGTCTGCTCGACGATCTTGAGCGATTCCTTCATCTCTTCGACGCGAATCAGATAGCGCCCGTAGCAGTCACATCCGGTGTCTGTGACGACATCGAACTCGTAGTTCTCGTACCCGCAGTAGGGGTCGGACCGGCGCAGATCGTAGGGCAGTCCGGTCGATCGGAGCACCGGCCCGGTGACGCCGAGGGCCATGCATCCGGTGAGGTCCAGGTAGCCGACGTTCTCGGTTCTGGCCTTCCAAATCGGGTTGTCGTTGAGCATGAGTTCGAGATCGCGTAGCCGTCCGGGAAGAACCCGCAGCAACTCGCGGACCTTGTCGATCGCATCGGCGGGCAGGTCCTGAGACAAGCCGCCGGGACGGATGTAGGCGTGGTTCATTCGAAGTCCGGTGATGGCCTCGAAGACGTCGAGAATCAGTTCGCGCTCCCGGAAGCCGAACAGCATCGCCGTCACGGCACCCAATTCCATTCCACCCGTGGCCAATGCAACGAGGTGCGACGAGATCCGATTGAGCTCCATCAGCATCACCCGGATCACCGTCGCGCGCTCGGGAATGTCGTCGGTGATGTCGAGCAGCTTCTCCACCCCGAGGCAGTACGCGGTCTCGTTGAAGAAGGGCGAGAGATAGTCCATCCGAGTGACGAACGTGACGCCCTGAGTCCAGTTGCGATACTCGAGATTCTTCTCGATACCGGTGTGCAGGTACCCGATTCCACACCGGGCCTCGGTGACGGTCTCGCCTTCGATCTCGAGAATCAACCGAAGCACACCATGGGTGGACGGGTGCTGCGGACCCATGTTGACCACGATGCGTTCCGTGGTCGACCCGCGCGCAAGTTCGACCACGTCGTCCCAGTCCTGGCCCGACACTGCATAGATGGTTTCGTCCGTTGCGCTCATCAGTTGTACGACCTGCGCTCGTTGGGAGGCGCGACCCGAGCGCCCTTGTACTCGATGGGAATTCCACCCAAGGGATAGTCCTTGCGTTGCGGGTGCCCGACCCAGTCGTCCGGCATCTCGATCCGCGTCAGTGCGGGATGACCGTCGAACACGATGCCGAAGAAGTCGTAGACCTCGCGTTCGTGCCAATCGTTGGTCGGATAGACCGCGCAGAGCGACGGTGTGTGCGGATCCGCATCGGGCACAGCGACTTCGAGTCGCAGGCGGCGTCCGTGGGTGATGGACACCAGATGGTAGACCGCGCGCAGTTCCCGGCCGACCTGATCCGGGTAGTGCACACCCGATGCTCCCGTGCACAATTCGAATCTCAGTTCCTCGTCGTCACGGAGAGCGCGGGCCACGGCGGGCACGTGTTCTCGCGAGAGATGCAGCGTCAGTTCGTCGCGAAAGATCACGGCACGCTCGACGGCGTCCTCGAAGGGTACGGCCGCGTCACCGGTGTCGAGGACCGCGGCCAATCGATCGACCACGGCGTCGAAGTAGCTGCCGTAGGGCCGGACAGCCGTGTCCACCGATGCCACCGGCGGCTGCAACCGGCCGTAGCCGGAGGTGTCACCGCTCCCCCGGACGCCGAACATCCCGCGGGGCCCGTGCGGCGTCATCTCAGCAGCCCCTTCAGATCGATGGTCGGGGTGGACGCCAACGCCGCAGCCTCGGCGGCCGCGCGCACCTGCTCGCGATTGACACCCAGCGGCATCTGCTGAATCTTTCTGTGCAGCTCCAAGATTGCGTTGAGCAGCATCTCGGGTCGGGGCGGACAACCGGGTAGGTAAATGTCGACGGGAACGATGTGGTCGACACCCTGCACCACCGCATAGTTGTTGAACATTCCGCCCGAGGACGCGCAGACGCCCATGGCCAGAACCCATTTCGGTTCCGCCATCTGGTCGTACACCTGCCGCAGCACAGGTGCCATCTTTTGGCTGACACGGCCGGCCACGATCATCAGGTCCGCTTGGCGCGGAGACGCACGGAACGCTTCCATGCCGAATCGTGCGAGATCGAACCGACCGGAGGTGGTGGCCATCATCTCGATCGCGCAGCACGCGAGACCGAAGGTCGCGGGCCACAACGAGCCCTTACGAGCGTATCCGGCCAACCCCTCTACGGTGGTCAGCAGAAATCCGCTGGGTAGCTTCTCTTCGAGTCCCATCGATCACACTCTTTCCGCATCCGTTCGAGGTGAGAACCGTGCATCGTGCCGTCGCCGATCAGTGGTTGGACGTCAGTCCCATCCGAGTCCGCCTCGCCGCCACTCGTAGACGTAGGCCACCGACACGTTGACGACGAACAGTGCCATGGCAACCAGTCCGAACGCGCCCAGCACATCGAGATGGACGGCCCACGGATAGAGGAAGACGATCTCGATGTCGAAGATGATGAACAGCATCGCGGTCAGGTAGAACTTCACCGGAAATCGTTGGCCCGTCGGCGCATGCATCGTGGGCTCGATTCCGCACTCGTACGCGTCGAACTTCGCTCGGTTGTACCGCGCGGGTCCCACCATGGTGCCGACCATCACCGAGAACACCGCGAACACGACCGCGATGGCACCGAGAACGAGGATCGGAACGTAGGCGTTCATCCCGGCATCTGCTCCCTCGATCGACTACCGCGCCGGCGCGTAGTAAATGCGACGGCCGTACCAATGTGACCTGAACCACACAGTATGGGTTCGGTGTCGATCTCGCGGGATTTCGAGGAGTCCAGTTTTCGTAAAGCGTTGACGCGCATGGATCACCCGAATTCGTCCACCAAGGAACTGTGACTCAGATCACCTGTCGGCCCCATGCGATCCGCACCGACGAAAACGACAAACCTCCCGACGATCTCGGCCCGCCGAACAAGGCTGCCGACATGGAACAGGAGAGATGATGAAATCGATTTCCGTCTCGGCGCTCGCCGCCGAGGGACTGGGAACTGCCCTGCTCGTGATCTTCGGCGTCGGCACCGCGGTGATCGCGGGCGACACCGTCGGAACCCCGGGCATCGCCCTGGCATTCGGCCTCACGCTGCTCGCGCTGGTCTATGCGATCGGACCGATCTCGGGATGCCACATCAACCCGGCTGTGACGATCGGAGCCCTGATCGCTCGCGCCATCACCCCGATCAAGGCTGTGTTCTACATCGTCGCTCAGGCCGTCGGTGCACTGATCGGCGCGCTGATCGTACTGTTCGTCGCGTCCGGCCGTCCCGGATACGACATGGCGTCGGACGGTCTGGGCACCAATGGATTCGGCAGCGCCTCGCCCGGAGGATACGGGCTGGCGTCGGTCGCGGTGTTCGAGACGATCGCGACCGGCCTGCTCGTCCTCGTCGTACTGGCCACCACGGCTCCCACCGTTCACCCCGTCGTTGCAGCCGGCATACCGATCGGCCTGACCCTGACCGTGGTTCACCTGCTGGGCATCGGAATCGACTCGACGTCGGTCAACCCTGCTCGGTCCCTCGGCCCGGCCCTCCTCGCCGGCGGACCTGCCCTGTCCCAGCTATGGGTGTTCGTGGTGTTCCCCGTACTCGGAGCAGTCGTCGCCGGCGTGATCCATCGGTTCGCGCTGACTGTGCCTGCATCGGAGAAAACGGTCTGATCTAGCGCGATCGAGAGACCCGGGCACCGACGCGTACCGAGCGCTGCTTCAGCAGATCGACCACCGCTCGACCCAGCCGGATCGGATCCAGCGGGTGCGGAACGGCAGCCTCGGCGCGCGACCACTCGGCCAACCACGCATCGTCCGGACGTCCGATGAGTACCAACACCGGTGGGCAGTCGAGGATCTCGTCTTTCAACTGCTTCGCCAGACCCAGACCGCCGACAGGTGAGGACTCGCCGTCGAGAATCGCCAACGCGACATCGCCTGCATCCATGTGCTCGATGACAACGGCTGCCGTGGCGATGTCGACGTACTCGATGTCACCGAGTGCAGGATCCGGTCGAGTTCCGACGGCAGACCGCACCTGGGCGCGGGTTGCGGCATTGCTGCTGTACACGAGCACGCGGACACGACCGGATGGACTCGTTCCCGCTGTGGCGTCGGACACATCGCGATGCTACCGCGCGGTCCCCGGCACACGGATCGAAACAGCCACGGCCGACATGTATTCGACGTTGCTGCGCCGGTCAGTTCTCGACGGTGACGACGACCGCGGCCGGTTCTTCGGTGGTTGTCACCGTGAACGCGGGTCGATCGGCCGCAACTCCGATGAAAGCCTGCGAGATTCCGCCGGGATCAGCCAGAAAATCGGCCGAGACGATCGTAGACTCCGCGTCACCTCGCACCCGTTCCGGCCCGGCATACGGAGAGAAGGTGTCGTCGGAGTCCGTCGACGTACCCGACAGGTCCACCTGCAACACCGATCTCCCCGGCACTGCCAGCGGTTCACTGGTGCCGTAGCGAATGGCCTCGTCGACGTACCGCACCGTATAGGAGACGGGGCCGTTGCCTGCCAACCTGAATTCGACGGCCGCCGACTCCGCGAACACCACGTCGGTGACACCGACCGGCGACGCACCTGGGAATCGCGCGCCATCGAGGCTCAGAGGAAGCTCTGTCACCGCGGGCGGCAGCGCTTCGACGGTCGGCCTGGGATTGGACATTGGATCACCGACGACCAGTGATCCCGTGACCGTGGTGTAGTTCGTGTCGGCCGAGACCTCGTCGACCGGGCCGCTGCCCCCTGCGCCGGCACAGCCCGCGACAAAACCGAGTATCAGTGATCCGACGACCGAGAGCGCGACCGGAGCCCTGCGGTGGCCGTCGTACATCGCCTCACCGTACTGAAGAAACCGATCGGTTCGGTAGTGCTGCGTCGACGCGATTCGGTCACGATTGCACCGACCTCCGATCCTGCTAGCGTCAGAGGGTATGGACCCGAAGAGCTATTCGTCCGGTGAGCGTGTGTTCGGTCCGCCCAACGGAACTTTCGACGCGGATTGGGCGGCGACCGCACTGCGATCGAACCGTCCCGAGTTGGACCACCCCACCTCGGTGCGGCTGGTGGAACAGGCCTGGGACCTACTCCGAACGCAAGGGCTGCGCGGAGAACGACTCGCCACTGCGCTGGACCTCGAGCCCGGTCTTGCTGCTGCAGTGTCCGCGGTAGCCACCGAGACCGCCGAGCTCTACCTGGACCCTCGGTAGCTCCAGGTCTCAGCTCGGACCGAACTGCTCCCACGCGAACCCGGCCACGAGCACCGCTGTACCGCCGATTTCGGCAACGATCAACGACACCATGAACAGGTGCGTCCCCGGGACGGGATCGACGAACTGGTTCTCGGTGTCTCGCCGAAATCCGTGGACGGTGTAACTCGCGACGGCTGCGACGAAGAACACCAGCACCACCGACGCGGCGATCAGGTCCACCGTGACCGACCACGCGCTGAACTGCGCCAGCACTGCGAGCACCAGGGCGGCGAACGAGTACATCAACGCTGCCCGATGGGCGATGTCGACATAACGATGCGCAGTGCCATCCGGTGACGTCGACATCTGGTGATACTTGATCACCCCCAATCCCAATGCCCACAGCAGCAGGAGACCGGCCACGAGGACGATCACCTTGGTGTCCAGGTCCAGCTGCATGTCTACCTCCCCCACTCGATCCCGCGCCGAAGGTATCACCGGCACCGGACTTGATACCGTTCCGCAATGCCGGCCGACTCCGTACTGTCCCAGAACGCATTCGGGCTCCGCTTCGACTGGGGTCTGTCCGGTGCCGACGCCATCGTCGACGGCGCAGACATCGCCGTCGTCGTGGACGTCCTGTCCTTCACCACCACTCTCACGGTTGCTGTGGACGCGGGCATCGACGTCATCCCCAGTCGGTGGCGCGACGACCGGGCCACGCAGTTGGCCGAGCAGTTCGACGCGGTCCTCGCCGTGGGGCGGTCGGCCGCCTCACCGGGCCTGATCAGCTTGTGCCCGGCGACCGTCCGGGCCGCGCCTGCTCCGACACGACTGGTGCTGCCGTCACCGAACGGATCCACCATCGCCCACGAGCTCGCGAGCACGGCCCCGCTGTGCGTGGGCGCGTCGCTCAGAAACGCATCGGCCGTAGCGCAGTGGATACGTGCCAGGAACCCAAACGCAGTGACAGCGGTCATAGCGGGCGGTGAAAAGTGGCCGGACGGATCCCTCCGGCCCGCCGTCGAGGACCTGTGGGGTGCCGGTGCAGTCATCGCTGCCCTCGTCGACGCCGGAGCTGCCGATGTCTCCCCGGAGGCGCGCGCAGCTGCGTCCGCGTGGCGAGCCGTGGAGCGAGACGTGGGCTCGGAGCTGCGACAATGCGGCTCCAGTCGTGAATTGGCCGGGATGGGGCACCTGGAAGACGTGGACATCGCAGCCGAGGTCGATTCGAGTTCGAGCGTTCCGATTCTGCGCGGCGGCGTATTCGTCGACGCGACTCGGGCATGAGTCGACCGGCGCTCGAAAACGACCCACGATACCGACCCGACACGGCCGGTCGTGTCCGATATTTGGATCGGAACCCCGAATCACGGATCATACGGTGGTGAGTACGGAACGAGTCGCCCCGAAGACCACCGTCGTTGTACCGACGTACAACGAACGTGAGAACCTCCCCAAGCTCGTCGAGCTGCTGGCAGGGTTGCAGGTGGAGGGGCTCGGTGTGTTGGTCGTCGACGACAATTCGCCCGACGGCACCGGCGACGTCGCCGACAAGTTGGCCATCGACGGCCCCATCGAGGTCAGCGTTCTGCACCGCACGGAGAAGAACGGGCTCGGACGCGCGTACGTCGCAGGCATGACCAGGGCCCTCGACGAGGGTGCGGACATCGTCATTCAAATGGACGCCGATCTCTCGCACCCCACCGAGGTGATCCCGGCGATGATCGACAAACTGAACACCACCGACGCGGCCGTGGTGCTCGGATCGCGATACGTACCGGGCGGAGCGGTCGCCGCCGATTGGCCCTGGCACCGCAAGGCCCTGTCCGCATGGGCGAACTTCTACGTCAACACGATCCTGCGCCTCGGCGTCAAGGATGCGACAGCGGGATTCAAGGCGTGGCACGCGCGCACCCTGCGCACCATCGATGTTGCCTCGGTCGAGAGCAACGGGTACGCATTCCAGGTCGAGATGAACTACCGAACCGTCAAGCACGGCCTCACTCTCGCCGAAGTGCCGATCACCTTCGAGGAGCGCAGCGAGGGCGAATCCAAGATGAGCCTGTCGGTTCAGCTCGAGTCGGCATTGGTGCCCTGGAAGCTGTTGCTGCGCAAGAAGAAGCTCTGACCGAGGCGTCACGGCGTGAAGCGTCGGAATCCGCCTTCGGCACCGATGACCTGACCGGTGATCGAGCCCGAATCGGGCGAGAGCAGCATCGCCACGACCGCCGCGGCCTCGTCCGGAGAGTTCCACCGACCCCGCGGCATGTGGCGCAAGACGAACGTGTCCAGATCGGCACTCGCCCAACCGGTATCGGTCGGACCAGGATTGATCGTGTTGACGGTGATACCCCGTTCGATCAGCGAATCGGCCAAGGTCGGTGTGATCGCGGCGATCGCGCCCTTGGTCACCGCGTAGGGAATCTCGGTCGGCATCGGCCCCTCACCCTGCCCGGACGTGAACAGCACGATGCGTCCGCCGTCGCGGTGATCGACGTACCGTTCCGCAAATTCCTGCACCAGAAGCAAGGACGCGCGCACGTTCACCGCCCACGTCAGGTCGAGGCTCTCTGCCGTCAGAGACCCCACGTCGCCCAGCTGTGATCGCGCATGGTTGATGACCAACGAGTCGACGGCTCCGAACCTGGATTCGGCAGCATCGAACAGGGCGGCAGGTGCTTCGGGATCGGAGAGATCGATGTCGAGATGCCCGAGCCTGCTTGGCGCGGTGGACAACTCGGCCAGAACCTGTACTGCTCCCGGCGTCCCCGCTCCCCACGGCTCGCTCACGTCGTAGGAATCGCAGGATTGAACGAAGACGCGGCCGCGCTCATCCTGCAGCAACCTACGAGTGATGGCGTAGCCGATACCGAGGCGTCGACTCACACCGGTGACGAGGACGGTACGCCCATCGCTGTTCATGCTGCATTGTCGACCTTAGCGGCATACACGTCAACGCCGAGAGCACGGTTGCCACCGTCGCACCGGAGAATCCACAGTTCACCGCCCTGCGACTGTGGACCTCCGTGCACGGAAACAGCGACGCGATCGCCGACGCTACCGAACCAGGGACTTGACCGACGCCGGTAGCTGGCGGACGTTCTTGTAGGGGCCGACCACCGCGGCACCGAAAGGACGGTCGAGCAACACGGCCGCGACCTCACGTACTTCGTCGTTGCCGACACTGTCGATCCGTGCCAACGTATCGGTGATGTCGCGGTGATTGCCGTAGTTCAGTTCGCTACGACCGATCCGGTTCATCCGAGAGCCCGAATCTTCGAGTCCCAGAACCAATCCGCCGCGCAACGAACCCTTGGCCCGCGCACACTCCGCGTCGGTGATGCCCTCGGAGGCGACCTTGGCGAGCACTTCCCTGATCACCGTGGTCACTTCGCCCAGGTTCTCCGGCTGACAACCCGCGTAGACGGAGAACGCACCGCTGTCGGCAAACGTGTCCACCGAGGAGTACACCGAGTACGCCAGTCCGCGCTCTTCCCTGATCTCCTGGAACAAGCGAGAACTGAGCCCGCCGCCCACTGCCGAGTTCAGCACGGACAACGCCCAGCGATGCCCTTCGTGTCGACCGAACGCACGTACGCCGAGGCACAGGTGTGCCTGCTCGCTGTCACGAGTCGTCAGACTCAACGTGGGAGCATTACGCAATCGCGCTGTGCCGCTTCGCCTTTCGGCCGGCCGCAGACCCTTTTCCAGATGGCCCGCGAAAGCGCGACGCACCAACGACACAATCTGCTTGTGGTCGACGTTGCCCGCAACAGCAACGACCATGCGCTGCGGCGTGTAGCGCCGAACGTGGAACGAGTGCAACTGCGCACGGGTCATCGACTCGATGGATTCGACGGAGCCGATGATCGGGCGCCCGATCGGATGATCACCGAACATGGCTTCCAGGAAGGCATCTCCCAGCAGATCCTCGGGATCGTCGTCGCGCATGGAGATCTCTTCGAGGACCACCTGACGCTCGACGTCGACATCTGCCGATCGGCACCGGCCACGAAGCACCACATCGCTGACGAGATCGATGGCGAGCGCCACGTCCTCGTCGAGCACGTGCGCGTAGAAGCACGTGCTCTCCTTCGAGGTGAACGCGTTCAGCTCTCCCCCGACACCGTCCATCACCTGGGCGATCTCGAGCGCACTGCGCGTGGGCGTCGATTTGAACAGCAGATGTTCGAGGAAGTGTGCCGCACCGGCAACACTGGGTTGCTCGTCGCGCGAGCCGACTCCGACCCACACACCGACCGAGGCCGAGCGAACGCCTGGCACGAACTCGGTGACGACCCGAAGACCGCCGGGCAGAGTGGTGCGTTGCACGCCCGTGTCGATGCCGGTGCTCTCTGGAACGGCCGAACGGTACGTCCCGAGGGGACGTACCGTTCGGCTCGATTGCTTCTTACTCAGCGCTGACCTCGGCGGGTGCCTCGGGAGCGTCGGCGGGAGCAGCAGCGTTGTCGTCTTCGACGGGAACGAGGCTGATCTTGCCGCGGTTGTCGATATCGGCGATCTCGACGCGCAACTTCGATCCGACGCTCACGACGTCCTCGACCTTGTTGATGCGCTTGCCGTTACCGAGCTTGGAGATGTGCACCAGTCCGTCGCGGCCCGGGAGCAGCGAGACGAATGCACCGAAAGCCGTTGTCTTGACGACGGTTCCGAGGAATCGCTCGCCGACCTTCGGCAGCTGCGGGTTGGCGATGGCGTTGATCATGTCGATCGCGGCCTGTGCGGACGGGCCGTCCGCTGCACCGACGTAGACAGTGCCGTCATCTTCGATCGAGATGTTGGCACCGGTCTGCTCGGTGATGGAGTTGATCATCTTGCCCTTGGGCCCGATGACCTCGCCGATCTTGTCGACCGGCACCTTGATCGCGGTGACGCGAGGTGCGTACGGGCTCATCTCGTCCGGGGTGTCGATGGCCTCGGCCATGACCTCGAGGATCGTCGTGCGCGCATCCTTGGCCTGCGACAGCGCGCCGGCGAGCACCTTGGAGGGGATGCCGTCGAGCTTGGTGTCGAGCTGCAGTGCGGTGACGAAGTCCTTGGTTCCGGCGACCTTGAAGTCCATGTCGCCGAATGCGTCCTCGGCACCGAGGATGTCGGTGAGGGCGACGTAGCGGGTCTCACCGTCGACCTCGTCGGACACGAGGCCCATTGCGATTCCGGCGACCGGGGCACGCAGTGGCACACCGGCATTGAGCAGCGACAGCGTCGATGCACACACCGAGCCCATCGAGGTCGAGCCGTTGGAGCTCAGTGCCTCGGAGACCTGGCGGATGGCGTACGGGAACTCTGCCTGGCTGGGCAGAACCGGCAGCAGAGCGCGCTCGGCGAGCGCGCCGTGGCCGATCTCGCGACGCTTCGGCGAACCGACGCGGCCGGTCTCACCGGTGGAGTAGGGCGGGAAGTTGTAGTGGTGCATGTAGCGCTTGGACGTCTCGGGCCCGAGCGAGTCGACCTGCTGCGCCATCTTGACCATGTCGAGGGTGGTGACGCCCAGGATCTGGGTCTCGCCGCGCTCGAACAGGGCGGATCCGTGGGTACGCGGGATGATCGCGACCTCGGCGGACAGCGACCGGATGTCGGTGATGCCGCGGCCGTCGATGCGGAAGTGATCGGTGAGGATGCGCTGGCGAACCGACTTCTTGGTCAGTGCGCGGAATGCGGCACCGATCTCCTTCTCGCGGCCGGCGAAGCTGTCTCCGACCGACGTGAGGACCTGAGCCTTGACCTCGTCGAGCTTGCTCTCACGCTCGGCCTTGCCTGCGATGGTCAGTGCCTCGTTGAGCGGGATCTTCGCGGCGTTCTCGACGGCCTCGAAGACGTCCGACTGGTACGCCGGGAAAACCGGGTAGTCGCCGGTGGGCTTTGCTGCCTTGGACGCGAGCTCCTGCTGTGCGGTGCACAGGGCTGCGATGAAGGGCTTCGATGCCTCGAGTCCCTCGGCGACGACCGCTTCGTTGGGGGCGGTAGCGCCACCCTCGATGAGCTCGATGACGTTCTCGGTGGCCTCGGCTTCGACCATCATGATCGCGACGTCTGCGTCGGCACCTGAGCCGGAGACGATGCGGCCGGCGACGACCATGTTGAACACGGCCTTCTCGAGCTGCTCGTTGGTCGGGAACGCGACCCACTGCTTGTCGATCAGTGCGACGCGAACGCCGCCGATCGGACCGGAGAACGGCAGTCCGGCGATCTGCGTCGAGGCCGATGCCGCGTTGATCGCGACGACGTCGTACAGATCGGCCGGGTTGAGGCTCATAACCGTGATGACGACCTGGATCTCGTTGCGCAGTCCGTCGACGAACGTCGGACGCAGCGGCCGGTCGATCAGGCGGCAGGTGAGGATGGCGTCGGTGGACGGACGGCCCTCGCGACGGAAGAACGATCCGGGGATACGGCCCGCGGCGTACATGCGCTCTTCGACGTCGACCGTCAGCGGGAAGAAATCGAAGCCCTCACGGGGGTGCTTGCCGGCGGTCGTTGCCGACAGCAGCATGGTGTCCTCGTCGAGGTACGCGGCGACTGCGCCTGCGGCCTGCTGCGCGAGGCGGCCGGTCTCGAAGCGGATGGTCCGCTTGCCGAACGTGCCGTTGTCGATGATCGCAGTTGCTTCGTAGACGCCTTCTTCGACGTCCAAGGTTGTGGTTTCCGACATGTGTTCTGTTCTCGTCCTCTCGTCTTTGCCGTGCCCGCGTGGACACACCACCAGCCCTCCTGGCTGTGGCGGCATACCTGTGCCGTCCATCTCCGAGCTTCTCTCGGGACGCGGCTGCGCGGAGGCGGCCATCGATCGAAGCCCACCGGATCTCGTATCCGAAAGGCCACTACCGAAGACCGTCACCACGGCATGACAGGCATACACGGCGGTGTGCGAATGCTGTGCATTCGCTTTCTCGTGCTGGCGAAACTGTTCTTGCGGTACAAACACAGATAGCCAACGAGGAACAGTCTAAGCACTGCCTCGTTGGCTACTGCACTATTGCTGCGAGTCGGGTGCGCACCGGCGCGTCGAACCGTGCATCGGTGACATCCTCGCGTCGATGCGAATTATCGACGCAGACCCAGACGCTCGATGAGCGAGCGGTAGCGGGTGACGTCGACCTTCGCGATGTACTTGAGCAGACGACGACGACGTCCGACCAGCAGCAGCAGGCCGCGGCGGGAGTGGTGGTCGTGCTTGTGCGTCTTGAGGTGCTCGGTCAAGTCGACGATGCGCTTGGTGAGCATTGCAACCTGCGCCTCGGGCGAACCCGTGTCGGTGGGGTGCAAGCCGTACTCGCCGAGAACGGCCTTCTTCTGTTCGGTGGTCAATGCCACTGGTACTACTCCTGATCAATGACGTCCGCGTGAAAGGAAGCTACGCGCCCGGTGTCGAGACCACGGGATCGAAGCCGGTACAGCCGCCGCGGACCGCAGCGAGCACCGAGGGGACAGCCTATCAGGCCGTGCTGGCCGCCAGGATCGTCCGGGCCCGCTCGGCGTCGCGGCCCATCTCCTCCACGAGGGCTTCCATCGAGTCGAACTTCTCCATGCCGCGCAGTCGGTCGACGAAGTCGACTGCCACGTGCTGCCCGTACAGGTCGGCCTCACCGTCGAGGACGAATGCCTCGACGGTCCTGGTACGACCCGAGAACGTGGGATTGGTGCCCACCGATACGGCAGCCGGATGCCGCTCCCCCGGAGTGACCGTCCCCATGATCGGACCCGGCCCGAGCACGGTGAACCATGCCGCGTACACGCCGTCGGCGGGAATGGCCGAGTACATGGGCGGCGCGACATTGGCTGTGGGATAACCCATTTGGCGACCTCGGCCGTCTCCGTGCACGACGACTCCTTCGACGCGATGCGGTCGCCCGAGCGCGGCGGTGGCTGCAGCGACGTCACCGGCGTCCACACACGATCTGATGTACGTCGAGGAGAACGTCACGGCGTGCTCGGCGAGCAGGTTGACTCCGTCGACTGCGAATCCGGACCGTTCGCCGATCTTGCGCAGCATGGGCACGGTGCCGAGCGCCTTCTTCCCGTAGGTGAAGTTCTCACCGACGACGACCTCGGCAACGTGCAGGCGTTCGATCAGGATCTCGTGCACGTAACGCTCGGGAGTGAGCTTCATCAACTCGGGCGTGAACGGCATGACGCAGAAGACGTCGATACCCAGCTCCTCGGCGAGTTCGGCCCGCCTCGTCAGGGTCGTCAACTGAGCAGGATGGCTTCCCGGTCGCACGACCTCCATCGGATGGGGATCGAACGTCATGAGCACGCTGGGAACGCCGCGCTTCTTCGCAGCGGCCACCGCTCGCCCGATCAGTTGTGCGTGTCCGCGATGAACGCCGTCGAAGACGCCGATCGTGAGCACGCACCGACCCCAGTCGGCAGGTACATCGTCGAGACCTCGCCATCTCTGCACACGCGAAGCCTACGGCCCGACGGCCGCTCGGTCACTCTCGGACAGGCGTGTCGCGCGCGGCACGTATGGACAAAAAGGTATCCCCACGGTAAATGTTTCGGTGTGCCTAACTTTTTTCTTCGCCGGTGTGGATCGCGCAGTGGGCGGATTCTCGCGAGCTGGGCCGTGGTGGGACTACTGGTGGCAGCCTCGAGCGGCTGCGCCCGTGCCGTCGGGGAGGACGATCCGGCGGTGCTCGACGACGGCAGACCCCTGGTTCTGACGACCTTCACCGTCCTCGCCGACATGGCCGCCAATGTCGCCGGCGATCACCTCCGAGTGGAATCGATCACAAAAGCCGGAGCCGAGATCCACGGCTACGAGCCGACCCCAGGAGACCTACGCACCGCAGAGCAGGCCGAGCTGATCCTGGACAACGGTCTCGGGCTGGAGGCCTGGTTCGAGAAATTCGTCGAGCGCATCCCCGCACCCCACGCCGTGGTGAGTGCGAACGTGGACCCGATCTACATTCGCGACGACGCCTACGCCGGCAAAGCGAACCCCCACGCATGGATGTCGCCCGTCGTGGCCGAGACGTACGTCGAGAACATCGCCGACGCCTTCGTCGCGCTCGATCCCGCCAACACCGACGACTACCGCGCGAACGCAGCCGCATACGTGGGACAACTACGCGAGGTCGGTGCCGAACTGGCCGCGGATCTCTCCGGGCTACCGGCTCGTCAGCGCGCGCTCGTCACCTGCGAGGGCGCATTCGGCTATCTGGCCCGCGACTTCGATCTGCAGGAGGCCTACCTGTGGCCGGTCAACGCCGAGCAGGAAGGAACGCCGAAGCAGGTGGTCCGCACCATCGACTTCGTTCGCGACAACGACGTACCTGCCGTGTTCTGCGAGTCGACGGTCTCGGACAAGGCGCAGCTGCAGGTCGCCGAGGACACCGGCGCGCGGTTCGGCGGACAGCTCTACGTCGATTCTCTGAGCGACGCCACCGGACCGGTCCCCACGTACCTGGATCTACTGCGCTACGACGCACGGTTGATCGCCGACGCACTGGTAGGAGAACGATGACCCAGCACACTGGAGACCCGCGTCAAAGGACCCCGCACGAGACCGGGGCAGCGCTGTCGGTGGACGCCGTCAACGTTCGATACCGCGACGTCGTAGCCCTCACCGATGCCAGCCTGACCCTCGCACCCGGCCGGGTGTGCGGGTTGGTCGGAATGAACGGGTCGGGCAAGTCGACGCTGTTCAAAGCCGTCATGGGAGTGGTCAAGCCCAACTCCGGCTCGATCACCGTGTTCGGCGGAGACCCGGCGCAGGCGCGCAAGGCCGGCACGGTCAGCTACGTGCCCCAGGCGGAATCCGTCGATTGGACATTCCCGATCAGCGTGCGCGACGTGGTGATGATGGGCCGATACGGAAAGCAGAATTTTCTCCGCACTCCCCGAGCCGCCGATCGACTGGCCGTCGACGAGGCTCTGCAGCGCGTCGACCTCGCCGAACTGGCGAACCGACAGATCGGCCAGCTCTCCGGCGGTCAGCGCAAGCGTGCGTTCGTCGCCCGCGCCATCGCCCAGGAGGCATCGCTGCTGTTGCTCGACGAGCCCTTCGCCGGTGTGGACAAGAAAACCGAGGCAACCATCACCCGGCTGCTCCGCGAACTCGCAGCACAGGGTGCGTCGGTTCTGGTGTCCACACACGATCTACATGCCCTACCGGAACTGTGCGACGAAGCGATCCTGCTGCAGCAGCGCGTGCTGATGCACGGCAGTCCGATCGACGTACTGCGCCCGGAGAACCTGGCGCTGGCCTTCGGCATCGACCCGTCGAAGGTCGGCGAGTTGGGTGCGGGCAGTCGAACTCCTGCCACCCGAACCACGGAAGCGAGCTGAACCGTGTATCTGATCGATTTTCTCGTGGACCCACTCGAGTACACCTTCATGCAGCGAGCCCTTCTGGTCACCGTCACCGCCTCGATCGTGTGCGCGGTGCTGAGCTGCTGGCTCGTCCTCATCGGGTGGTCGCTGATGGGCGACGCCGTCTCGCACGCAGTTCTTCCCGGCGTCGCGCTGTCGTACCTGTTCGGGGCACCGTTCGCGATCGGAGCGCTGCTGTTCGCCCTCATCGCGGTCGGTGCCATCGGAGTGGTCCGCAACACCACCATCGTCAAGGAGGACGCCGCGATCGGCGTCGTCTTCACCACCTTGTTCGCGCTCGGCGTCGTCCTGATCTCCAAGTTTCCGAGTCAGATCGACCTCAACCACATCCTGTTCGGCAATCTGCTGGGAGTCTCGCAGGCAGACATGGTTCAGGTGTTCGTCCTCGGCGGTATCGCGCTGGTCGTCATGATCGTCAAGCGTCGCGACTTCACTCTCTTCGCCTTCGACCGCACCCAGGCCCGCGCCGTAGGCATCAACCCGTCGGTGATCTCGGCCGTCATGCTGACCCTGCTCGCCCTGACGACCGTGGTCGCGCTCCAGGCCGTCGGCGTCATCCTCGTGGTGGCGATGCTGATCACTCCCGGTGCGTCCGCCTATCTGCTCACGCACAGCTTCGGCCGCATGCTCGTGCTGGCACCGGTCATTTCGGTGGGTTGCGCGCTGGTGGGGATCTACGCCAGCTTCTACCTCGACGTGTCCTCCGGCGGCAGCGTCGTGCTCACCCAGGGACTGGTCTTCGTCCTTGCCTACCTCTTCAGCCCCTCACAGGGCATCGTCGTCCGCGCTCTGCGACAACGCGGACAGGTGCCGGTGGCTCCGGCCGGGTGAGATGTCTTTTTCCATTGGATTGCCTAAGCTCGGCGACGTGGCGCTACGAAAAGACGATCCCGCACCGGCCGACGAGGGCGTCCAGCTGTCCGCGGTTGCGCAGGACTATCTCAAGGTCATCTGGACGGCCAGTGAGTGGAGCGAGGACTCGGTCAGCACCAAGATGCTCTCCGAGCGCATCGGT
>NZ_NOZF01000122.1:0-43311 GCF_002258565.1 Rhodococcus sp. 05-2254-6 | reverse complement strand
ACCGGGTCGGGACCGGCATAGCCGCGGCGTTTCGCGGCCTGGAGCACGCGTTCGCGTGCCCCGGCCCTGGGATCAATGTGGATTCCAGTCACTCAGACTGCAACAAAGCCACATTGATCCCATGTCAGCCGAACCCGCATCGGGATGAATGTGGGTTTCAGTCAGTCTGAGTGCAACAAAGCCACATTGATCCAGAAGCGGGGGCAGGGGTCAGGCAGGCTCAGCGCTGAGCAATCTCGCGCAACGCAGCAGGCCCAGGTGACTGTAGGCCTGGGGATGGTTGCCTAGTGATCGTTCGGCGATGGGGTCGTATTCCTCACTGAGCAGTCCGGTGGGGCCTGCGGCACTGACGAGTTGAGCGAACAGTGCTTCGGCCTCGGCGCGTTGTCCCACCAAAAGGTAGGCCTCCACGAGCCAGGCGGCGCAGAGATGGAAGCCGCCCTCGCCGCCGGGCAGGCCGTCGTCGTGGCGGTAGCGGTAGACCGTCGAGCCGCTGCGCAGTTCGGCTTCGGTGGCAGTGACGGTGGCAGCGAAGCGGGGGTCTGCCGGGTCGATCAGTCCGGACAATCCGATGAACAGCGTCGCGGCGTCGAGGTCGGTGCCGTCGTACGCGGCGGTGAAGGACTGCACTTCCTCGTTCCAGCCGTTGGCGAGTACTTCCTCGCGGATGGTATTGCGCAACGATGCCCAACCGGGTTCTGTTGTACGACCGAAGGTTTCGGCCAGACCGATAGCGCGATCGACGGTGATCCAACCCATCACCTTGGAGTAGACGTGGTGCCGGGGGTTGTCTCGAATCTCCCAGATGCCGTGGTCGGGCTCGAACCAGCGACGCTCGACGGCCTCGACCATGGCGCGGACGAGTTCCCAATCGTCGTCGGACAGGCCGTTCTCGGACCCCTTGGCCTTGCGTGCGTGGGCGAGGGCGGACACCAGTTCGACGATGGGGCCGAAGACGTCGAGCTGAACCTGTTGATTCGCAGCATTTCCCACGCGCACCGGACGCGAGCCGGCATAGCCGGGCAGCTCGTCGATGACGGCCTCTGGCGGTAGACCCAGACCCCAGATGGTGTAGAGCGGGTGCAGACGCTCGGGGCCGGAGACCGACTCGAGTACCCCGTGAATCCAGGAGAGGTAGTTCTCGGCCTCGGCCGTCGAGCCGACGTCGACCAGCGCGGCTGCGGTCAGTGCGGCGTCGCGCAGCCAGCAGTAGCGGTAGTCCCAGTTGCGCACTCCGCCGATGTCTTCGGGTAGCGAGGTGGTGGCCGCGGCCATGATCGAGCCGGACTCCGCGTGGACGAGGCCGCGGAGGGTCAGTGCCGATCGCTTCATCAGATCGCGCTTGAGTGGCGGCAGGTCCAGGCCGTCGGCCCAGTCCTTCCAGTATGCCTCCGACGCGCGGCGACGCTCCACCTCGTCCCACGGATGCTCGCTCAGATCGTCTGTGCCGAGCCGCAATTCGAGAACGATCGGCCCGTTCGAGGGATCGACCTCGGCGTGCGCGGCCTGCTGCGAACCGTCGGACACGATGTTCCAGGTGACGCCGGGACTGCGCAGCACCATCGGATCTGCCGTACCGAGAATGCGCAGGCCGTCCACATCGGGTTCGAGTGAGGCCCAGGCCTTTCCGAACTCCGGACGCGGCGCGAAAGTCACCACGGCGGTGGCCTTGCCGGTGATGACGCGGGTCAGCGCGGTCTGGCCCTGGCCGATGTCGTGCGGCAGATAATCCGTGACCTGCAGGCTGGCCCACTTGGTCTGCACCGTCATCGTGCCGTCCACGTACTGCTGGCTCAACGGAAGCGATGGCGGGCGGTTGTTTCGGCGGCGGTCCGGCAGTTCGGCCGCGGAAGAGTTCGGTCGGCAGAGTTTCGGCGGCGACGATGCCCGAGTGCGAGGACGAGAGAACCAGTTTGCCTGCTCGACGGCCTTTTTCCTCGGCGTCCTGGCGCACAGTGGTGAGGTTTTCGCGGATGGCGTCGGAGATGCCGTCGAATCCGGTGACCGAGAGTTGGCTCGGCACATCGATTCCGGAGACCCGGGCGAAGTTGAGTGCACCGAGGGCAATGACGTCGGTGGTGCACAGCAGTGCGGTGGTCTCGCGGTTGGCCTGCAGTGCTTGGGCGGCGGCGGAGTGGCCGGAGCGAACGGTGTGGTCGAAGCGTTCGACGACGGTGAGGGTATCGGGGTCGAGTCCGGCGTCGATCATGGCGGCCTGAACTCCGGCGATGCGTTCGCGTTGGACGTGGAAGTGACTGTCCGCCAACCGCCCCGGGGGTACGACGCCATCGCGGCGGTCGCGTCCGAGACGCATGCACAGTACCGCGAGGTGTTCGTGGCCCAGCGCGATCAGATGTGCGGCAAGCATTTTCATCGCGCCGCGGTCGTCGATGGCGACGAGGGCGGCTTCGGGGATGTTGCGGGGCTGGTCGCACACGACGATCGGTAGGTGGCGCTCGCGCACGGCAGCGAGGTAGGGGTCGTCGTCGGCGACGGAGTAGACGACGAATCCGTCGACTCCGGCTTGTTGGACGACAGCGGCGGCTTGCACGTCGTCGCGTTCGGCTCCGGCGGGGATGAGCAGCAGGCCCTGTCCGGCGGCTTCGCAGGATTCGGCGAGTCCGGCGAGGAAGCTCATCGCGGCTGGGTCACGGAAGGAGTAACTGAGTGCTTCGGTGAGGAGCAGCCCGATGGCACCTGCTTTACGGGTGCGCAACGATCGGGCGACCGGGTCGGGACCGGCATAGCCGCGGCGTTTCGCGGCCTGGAGCACGCGTTCGCGAAGCTCCGGGGAGAGCTGATCGGGTCGGTTGTAGGCGTTCGAGACAGTGGTGCGAGAAACCTTGAGCTCGGCAGCGATCGACGCCAACGTCGCCTGACGTCGCGGTTCGCTTGACCTGGCCATAACCGGGACGTTAGTCCCACAACGCGGCGCAGAGAAACTCGAGGTCGCGTTCATCCGATTCGATCCGCCACCCCACTGCGCGCTAGAGTACAACGGTAACGGTTTCCATTAGCGTCAAGTTCCGCTCATCAGGAGTACATCGATGTCGTCCAACCATCGCGCGTCCCGGACCAAGCTCACGGCCGTACTGGGCCTGACCTGCGCCGCAGCGCTCACGCTCAGCGCGTGCAGCTCCACCGAATCCGCGAGCACCGAGTCCGCACCGGCCACCGCCGTCGACGGACCGATCACGATCGTTGCATCCACGAACGTGTGGGGAAGCGTCGCCGAGGCAGTCGCAGGCGACTTGGCGACAGTGACGTCGATCATCTCCGATCCCTCTGCCGACCCGCACTCCTACGAGGCCAGCCCGGCCGATGCTGCCGCCGTCGCCGAGGCTTCGCTGGTGGTCTACAACGGTGGCGGCTACGACGAGTTCATCGAGGACATCCTCGCCTCCGAGGGCCAGAACGTACCGTCCGTCGACGCTTTCACGCTGCTCGACGACAGCCATGATCACTCCTCCGACGAGCCCACCTCGGAAGCAGCAGCCGAACCGGCGAGCGAGGACGGCCATTCACACGGTGAGGTCAACGAGCACGTCTGGTACAACGCCGAGGTCGCCGCGCACACCGCCGAGGAGATCGCCGAGAAGCTCGGTCAGCTCGACCCCGACAACGCCGCGCAGTACACCGCCAACGCCGAGACCTTCCACGAGCAGGTCCACGCCATCACCGACGTGACCGCGCAGATCGCCGCTGATTTCCCGAATGCACCGGTGGCACAGACCGAACCGATCGCGCACTACCTCATCGAGGAATCCGATCTCGACGATCGCACCCCCGAGGACTTCAAGGATTCCATCGAGGAAGGCAACGATCCTTCGCCCGCTTCCATCGCTGCGACGCGAGATCTGTTCACGTCGAACTCGGTTCGCGCGTTGATCTACAACATCCAGACCGAGGATGCGGTCACCCAGGACATCCGTTCCACCAGCGAGGCGGCCGGCATCCCCGTCGTCGAGGTCACCGAAACGCTGCCTGCCGGCATGACGTATCTCGAATGGCAGACCAAGGCTGCAACGGATCTGCAGGCCGCGCTCACCACCGCCTCCTGACCCGAACCGGCGTGATGGAAAGCTGTAGTACATGCCTGCTGTAGAACTGCGCGATGCCGGACTGGCGTTCGGCGAGCGCACGCTGTGGCAGAACCTGGACCTGACGGTCGAGAAGGGTGAGTTCGTCGCCGTTCTCGGCCCCAATGGCTCGGGTAAGACCTCCTTGCTCAAAGTGTTGCTCGGCCAGAATCACCTCACGTCCGGCACCGCCGCGATCGACGGCAATCCCGTCCGTCGCGGCCAGTCGGGCGTCGGTTACATCCCCCAGCAGCGCAACATCGACGACGATCTGCCGCTGCGCGGACGCGACCTCGTGGGCCTCGGCTGGGACGGCCATCGGTGGGGCATGGGCCTGCGCGGCATACGAAGGCGCAAGGAGACGGTGCAGCGAGCGATCGATCAGGTCGACGCCAACTCGTTCGCGGGTGCGCCGGTCGGCTCGATGTCCGGCGGTGAGCAGCAGCGACTGCGCATCGCCCAGGCACTCGTCGGCGATCCGTCGGTACTGCTGTGCGACGAGCCCCTGCTCAGCCTCGACCTCGCCAACCAATCTCTCGTCTCGAGCCTCATCGATCGCCGACGGCGGGAGCACGAGACCGCCGTGTTGTTCGTGACGCACGAGATCAACCCGATCCTCCCCCTCGTCGACCGCATCGTCTACATCGTCGACGGCCGGTTCCGCATCGGAACTCCCGAGGACGTCATGACCACCGAGGTCCTCTCGGAGCTCTACGGCACCGAGGTCGAGGTCCTGAAGGTCCGCGGCCGGCTCATCGTCGTCGGAACCGGCGATTCCATCGATGCGCTCGGCTCGGCCGGCGCACACCACCCACCCGTGCCGCACGACAGAGAAGACAAGGCATGAACGAGAAGGTTCTCGACGCATTCTCGAAGATACTCGACTTCGACACCACCGCCAACCTGCTGACATACGACTTCGTCCAGCAGGCACTCATCGCGGCCGCCATTCTCGGGCTGCTCGCCGGTGCCCTCGGACCGTTGATCGTCAGCCGTCAGTGGGCGTTCGCCGTGCACGGATCCAGCGAACTCTCGCTCACCGGTGCGTCCGCAGCCCTGCTCGTCGGAATCACGGTGGGCCTCGGGGCCATCGTCGGATCCGTTGTCGCAGCGGTGATGTTCGCGCTGCTCGGCAGCAAGGCCCGCGACCGCGACTCGGTCATCGGCGTCATCATGTCCTTCGGCCTCGGCCTGTCGGTGCTGTTCATCTGGCTCTACCCCGGCCGAACCGGAACCAGCTTCTCGCTGCTCATCGGCCAGATCGTCGGCGTCGGACAAAGCGGTATCCAGCTGCTGCTGGTCTGCGCGGTGCTGGTACTGATCGTGCTGACCGTCGTCTACCGGCCGCTGCTGTTCGCCAGCACCGACCCCGAGGTGGCGCTGGCCCGCGGCGTTCCCGTTCGTGCCCTCTCGGTCGTGTTCGCCGTACTCGTCGGCGTCGCTTGTGCATTGGGCGTCCAGATCGTCGGCGCACTGCTGGTGCTCTCGCTGCTCATCACCCCGGCTGCCGCTGCCGCGCGAGTGACGGCCAGCCCGCTCAAGGCGACTCTGCTGTCCATTCTGTTCGCCGAGGTCGCCGCCGTCGGAGGCATCCTGCTCTCCCTCGCCCCGGGCCTGCCGGTCTCGACGTTCGTCACCACCATCTCCTTCGTCATCTACCTCGTCTGCCGCGCCATCGGCGGAACCCGCAAGGCCAATTCCGGACGGCTCGTCGCCGCCTAGGATGTCGAGGGTGACGTCCATCGATCTCAACGCCGATCTCGGCGAAAGCTACGGTGCATGGACTCTCGGCGACGACGACGCGATGCTCGCCCTGGTGTCGAGCGCCAACGTTGCATGCGGCTTCCATGCCGGTGATCCCACCACTCTGCTGAGTACGTGCCGTTCGGCCTCGAACGCAGCCGTGCGGATCGGAGCGCAGGTGGGGTACCACGACCTCGCCGGGTTCGGCCGACGCTTTCTCGACGTCTCCCCCGCCGACCTCACTGCCGACGTGATCTATCAGATGGGTGCACTCGACGGCCTCGCCCAGGTCGCCGGATCGGCCATCGCCTACGTCAAACCACATGGGGCGCTGTACAACGCGATCGTGCACCATCACGGCCAGGCCAAGGCCGTCGTCGACGCCGTCCTCGCCTACGACCCCACGCTGCCGGTACTGGGGCTCCCCGGTTCGATCTTCCTCGAAGAAGCCGAACGAGCCGGACTACGCACCGCCGCAGAGGCTTTCGCAGACCGCGCCTACACCCCGCAGGGAACGTTGGTGTCCCGCTCGGAACCCGGCGCAGTACTGTCCGATCCCGACGCCGTCGCCCAGCGTGTATTGACCATGATCACCGACGGCACCGTGCAAGCGGTGGACGGCTCCAGAATCGACGTTCGGGCCGAATCGATCTGCCTGCACGGCGACTCCCCCGACGCGGTCGCGATGGCCACTGCCGTCTCGGAGTTGCTCCGCGCCAACGACATCGATATCACCGCTTTCGTCTGATGCGCATCCTCTCTGCCGGCGAGGGTGCAGCACTCGTCGAATTCGACGGACTGAACGAGACGATGGCGTATTACCGTGCGCTCACGCTGGACCCACCGGCCGGCGTCGTCGATCTGGTTCCCGCTGCTCGGACCGTGCTGGTGATGTTCGACGGGCCGAAGCAGCCGATACTGGACTGGATCGCGGCAGTGTCACCCGCCGTGACGACCGATGGAGATCACTCGGAGACCGTCACGATCCCGGTTGTCTACGACGGCGAGGATCTCGACGAGGTGGCCCGTCTGACCGACATGTCCACCACGGAGGTCGTTGCGGCACATGTCGATCAGACGTGGACCGTTGCGTTCGGCGGTTTCGCGCCCGGCTTCGGCTACCTCGTCGGCACCGACGCGCGGCTACACGTTCCGCGGCGCTCGTCGCCGCGCACCAGCGTCCCAGCCGGTTCGGTGGGCCTGGCAGGTGAGTTCTCGGGTATCTATCCGCGCTCCTCGCCGGGCGGTTGGCAGCTGATCGGACGCACCGACGCACCACTCTGGAACCTCGACCGCGACCCACCGGCGCTGCTCCGGCCCGGCACCACCGTCCGATTCGAGCAGGCATGAGAGCCCTCACCGTTCTGCAGACGGGACCGCTGTGCACCGTGCAGGATCGCGGTCGCCCGGGGCATGCGTCGATCGGGGTCGGTCGCTCGGGGGCGGCAGACCTGCTCTCGCACGATGCAGCGAACAGGCTGGTGGGCAACACTTCCGAGGCCGCAACACTGGAAGTGACGTTCGGTGGGCTTAAGGTCCGCGCCGAGTTCGACGCGATCGTGGCCGTCACCGGGGCGCACGTGGTCTGCCGCGTGGACGGTGCGGAGCAGGGTCTGTACTCGACCATCCTCCTCCGAGCCGGGCAGGAACTGGAGCTGTCCACGCCAACAAGCGGTCTACGTAGCTACCTGGCGGTGCGGGGCGGGATCGGCGTTCCTACCGTCCTCGGCAGTCGGTCGACGGACACGATGTCCGGTCTCGGCCCGGCTGTGGTCTCCCCCGGTACCGCCCTGCCCGTCGGGAACGACAAAGCCGAGTGGCCTGCAGCAGAGTTCGTTCCACCGCCCGCGTGGCCCGACACACTGCGCATCACCTTCGGTCCACGTGCAGACTGGTTCACCGCGCGCGCCCGATCGATTCTGCTCGAGCAGTCGTGGACCGTCACGCAGGATTCCGATCGCGTCGGAATCAGGCTGGACGGTGCCGAACCCTTGCGCCGCACGAGAGACGACGAATTGGCCAGTGAGGGAATGGTTCTGGGTGCGCTTCAGGTTCCGCCGTCCGGGCAGCCGGTGCTGTTTCTCGCCGACCACCCCGTCACGGGCGGTTATCCGGTGATCGCGGTTGTCACTGCGGCAGACGTCTCCGCAGCCGCGCAGCTGACGCCGGGAACACAGATACACTTCCGCGCTATCGGTTGATCCCGGCTGCAGCGGGGCAGATCTCACGCATGCTGCGACGCAGTGCATCCGACATCCGATCAGGTAGGCCGAGCGGGCGAACCATGGCGTCGGCCTGGTGGAACAGGTGCGTCCATCCGTCGATCAGTTCGATTCCTCGGTCCGCCGCGTAGGACTCGGCGGCATTGCGCGTGTCGGCATAGACGAAGTCGTACACCGTCGCCGTTGGCCCGAGTTCACCTGCACCCCAAGCCAGTTGATCTTCCGAGCCGTCGCGGCCGATCGGGGTCGCGTTGATCACCAGGTCGTAGCACTCCAGATCCACAGCTCGATCCGACCAGTCGACGACCGAGGCGGAACCGTCGTACCCGTCGAGTTCGCCCACGAGACCTTCCGCCGCACGACTGTCGACATCCGAGACCACCAGCCTCTCGATGTGGCCCTGTAGCGCGAACGCGGCCGCATGCGCGGCGCCACCTGCTCCGAGCAGGAGCGCCGAGCCGAAGGTACGTCCCGAGGTCGCCGCTCGCACCGCCGCGATGTCGGTGTTCATGGCGAACAGCGCACCCGATCGCAGGAACAACAGATTCGCCACCCCCGACACCACCACATCGGGATCCGCCTCGTCGGCAACCGTTGCAGCCCAATGCTTCCAGGGCATGGTCACGTTCGCGGCATCGGTACGGCCGCCCCGCAGGGCATCCTCGACATCGGGTAGGTCGGCAACGTCGGCGACCTCCCAGGCGTCGTAGCGGGAGGGCACGTCGGCGATCTCGAACGCACGCGTCCACAGCGCGGGTGACATCGCGGTGGACGCGTGCGAGCCGACCAGGGTCAGTGAGCTCATACCGACTTCGAGACGCGCTCTGCAACAACGGCTTCTGCTGCAGGGGCGGCCTGATCGGAGATGGAGGTGACATCCGAGGAGCCCATGTTCTTCATCAGTGCTGCGACCACGGCCGAGATTATGCAGCCCAGGGCCAGGTACGCCGCGACGTAGTGCCAGGAGCCGTCGTTCCAGCTGACCAGAGCGGCTGCGATGAAGGGGGTGAAGCCACCGGCGATCGCGCTGGCGACCTGATAGCCCACACCTGCTCCGCTGTAGCGCAGTTCGGGGCCGAACATTTCGGTGAACAGCGGCTGCTGCACCGAGACCACCATGTCGTGCGAGACATTGACCAGGATGACGGCGAGGATCACGATGGCGACGACCGAGGCTGCCTGCAGGGACAGGAAGAAGGGTACGGCCGCCAGTGCGCCGACGACGGCACCGGTGACGAAGATCGGCTTGCGGCCGAAGCGGTCGGCGATGGCCGCGTAGGTCGGGATGCTCAGGATGCCGATGGCACCGACCAGCAGCGCGACGTTGAGCATGAACTGACGCTCGTAGCCGAGTTCGTTGACGGTGTAGCTCAGGGCAAACGTGGTGACGATGTACATGGTGAACAGCTCGGCCATGCGCAGCGCGATGATCTTGAGGAAGGAACCGGGGTGCTCGGTGATCGCCTGGATGACCGGCAGCTTCTTCTTCTCGCCGCTCTCCTCGACCGCCTGCTCGAACACCGGCGATTCTTCGACACCGGATCGGATCCACAGGCCGAACAGCACGAGGACGGCGCTGGCCAGGAACGGTACGCGCCAGCCCCAGCTGGTGAATGCGTCGTCGCTGAGCAGGTTGCTCATGATGGTGACCGCGCCGGTCGCGAGGATGAGACCGACGGAGTAGCCGACCTGGACGCCGCTGCTGTAGAACGCCTTCTTCTTCGCCGGCGCACTTTCGACGGCCATCAGCGATGCGCCGCCCCATTCGCCACCGACCGCAAAGCCCTGGATCGCACGCAGCAGCACGAGCAGTAGCGGCGCGAACCAACCGATCGACTCGAAGTTGGGAACCAGGCCGATCAACGCGGTTGCGACGCCCATCAGCAGCATCGTCCAGATCAGCATGCGCTTGCGCCCGAGGCGGTCACCGAAGTGGCCGAAGAAGATCCCGCCGAGAGGACGGAAGAGGAAGCCGACGCCGAAGGTGGCGAACGCGGCCATCACGCCGACCGCGGGCGAGACGCTCGGAAAGAACTGGGAGTTGAACACCAGCGCGGCGATGATGCCGTACAGCAGGAAGTCGTACCACTCGACCACGGCACCGACGAAGCTGCCGATGGCAGCCTTCCGTGCTCTGGATCCGTCCGCGACTGCGACGTCAACGTTCACTTGTCGGCCCTTCGATTTTGTGCGTATAGCGCACAGTTGTTTGTTATTCGCACAACTGTAACCAGATGCGCCATCTGTGGTCAAGACCACAAGCACCGAGCGATGTGATGCGGCGCGAACAGAGCAATGAGGCAGACTCGAACCATGACGGCCGAGATCGCTCCCGACGACCAACGCCCCGCCTGGTTCGTGCAGTCACTCGAACGCGGCCTGAGCGTGCTGCAGTGCTTCGACGACGCGCACCCGGCCCGCACCCTCACCGAGGTCGCCGAGGCCGTCGGAGTCACCCGAGCGACCGCCCGTCGACTGTTGCTGACGCTGGCAGAACTGGGATTCGTCCGCCAGGACGGCCGTCAGTTCACCCTCACCCCGCGGGTGATGAATCTGGGTTTCTCGTTCCTGTCCGGCATGGACCTACCCCGTCTGGCGGAACCCCACATCGAGGCGCTCGCACGGCAATTGGGCGAAACGACCTCGGTGGCCATTCTCGACGGATTCGACATCGTCTATGTCGCGCGCGTTCCGTCCTCGCGCATGTTGCGGGTCGTCATCACGCTGGGCACTCGATTCCCCGCGCACGCGACGTCATCGGGTCGAGTGCTGCTCGCGGCCCTCCCCGAGAGCGACCTCGAACGCTATTTCACCGACGCCCCCATCGAAGCTCTGACCCCGCGCACGCTCGTGGATCGAGATGCACTGCGCGCCGAGATCACTCGGGTGCGCAACGCCGGCTGGTCCGAGGTGGTCGACGAACTGGACGTCGGAATGCGTGCTGCCGCAGTGCCGTTGCGTAACAGCAACGGCACCGTCGTGGCAGCACTGAACACGTCACTGCACGCGAAGAACTACAGCGCCACGGACATGGTCGATATCGTCGTTCCCGCGATGCACGAGACCGCAGGCCGCATCAGAACGTAGAACTACCCGCGACGCTGCCGCGCGATGTCGGCCAATACGACGCCCGCCGCGACGGATGCGTTGAGCGATTCCACCGGGCCGGCCATCGGGATCGACAGGATGTGGTCGCAGGTCTCGCTGACCAGACGCGAGAGGCCCTTGCCCTCGGACCCGACGACGATGACCACCGGGCCCTTGCCGTCGAAGGTGTCGAGTTCGGTGTCGCCGCCTGCGTCGAGGCCGACGACGGTCACGCCCTTGGACTGCCAATCCTTCAGTGTGCGAGTCAGATTGACTGCTCGTGCAATCGGCAGGCGAGCTGCCGCGCCGGCACTGGTTCGCCATGCCACTGCGGACACGCTCGCGCTGCGTCGCTGCGGGATCACGACGCCGTGGCCGCCGAACGCCGCCACCGATCGCACGACGGCACCGAGGTTGCGCGGGTCGGTGATGTTGTCGAGCGCGACGAGCAGTGCGGGTTCCTGGTGCGTGCGCGCGTTCGAGATCAGATCGTCGGGGTGCGCGTAGCGGTACGGCGGCACCTGCAGGGCCAGACCCTGGTGCAATCCGTTGGCGCTGAGCTTGTCCAGATCGGAGCGGGGAACTTCGAGGATGGAGATCCGCGCATCGCCTGCACGCTGCACGGCTTCCTTGAGCCGATCGTCGCTGTCGGTTCCGACGGCAACCCACAGTGCAGTGGCGGGCACGCCTGCACGCAGGCACTCGACGACCGGGTTGCGACCGAGCACCACCTCGGGACCGTCTTCGGCCTTGCGTCCGGCCGGTCGTCCACCCGCGCGGCCACCGGTGTTACCGCCACGGTTCTGGGCAGACTTCTCGGCGAGCTTGGCCCGACGCGCGGCGGGGTGCTTGGTGCGCTCGGAGGCGGGAGGCGTCGCGCCGCGGCCTTCGAGACCCTTCCGACGCTTGCCGCCCGATCCGGCGACCTGCCCCTTCTTGGTGCCGTCCTTGCGGATCGCGCCGCGCCTACTCGAATTGCCTGCCATCACAAACCTGCTTCGTCGGTCTTGCTCGTACCCAGCGACCATTCGGGCCCGTTGGGTGTATCTGTCACGTCTACTCCGGCCTCGGCCAGTCTCGTCCGTATCTCGTCTGCGGCGGCCCAGTCCTTGGTCGCCTTCGCCGTTGCTCGACGCTCCAGCTCGGCCTCGACGAGGACGCCGAGGGCACCGAGAGCTGCTGCGTCGGAACCGCTGTCGCTGGCCCAGTGCGGATCGAGTGGGTCGACACCGAGGATGTCGAGCATCGCCCGGACACTGCCTGCGTGCTCCACCGCTGCCGGTAGGTCACCGGATTCGAGTGCAGTGTTGCCGAGAGTGACGGTCGCGTGAATCTCGGCCAACGCCTTGGGAACCGAGAGGTCGTCGTCGAGGGCTTCGGCAAATCCGGCGGTCCACTTACCCAGCGGCACTTCGCCGGCACGTTCGACGGCTCGTCGAACGAACCCTTCGATACCCCGGTAGGTCACGGCCGCGGTGTCGAGCGCAGTGTCGGAGTACTCCAGCATCGAACGATAGTGCGCGCCACCGAGATAGAACCGAAGTTCTTGCGGCCGAACCTTTTTCAACACATTGGGTACCGAGAGCACGTTGCCGAGAGACTTCGACATCTTCTCGCCGCCCATCGTCACCCAGCCGTTGTGCAGCCAGTACCGCGAGAAGCCGTCACCGGCCGCCATGGACTGGGCCCGCTCGTTCTCGTGGTGCGGGAACACCAGATCCATTCCGCCGCAGTGGATGTCGAAATCCGGCCCGAGGTAGTTCTCCGCCATCGCGGAGCATTCGAGGTGCCAGCCGGGCCGTCCGGGGCCCCACGGCGTCGGCCACGACGGCTCACCCGGTTTCGCGCCCTTCCACAGCGTGAAATCGCGAGGGTCGCGTTTGCCCTCGGCGACGCTCTCGCCCTGGTGCACGTCGTCGAGCTTGTGACCGGACAGCGCGCCGTAGCTCGGGAAGCTCTGCACGTCGAAGTAGACGTCACCGCACTCGTCGGCGTAGGCATGGCCGCGTTCGATCAGTCGCTCGATCATCTGGACCATCTGGGTGATGTGGCCGGTGGCGCGTGGCTCGGCCGACGGCGGAAGTACGCCGAGTCGGTCGTACGCCCAGGTGAAGGACCGCTCGTACGTCGCAGCCCATTCCCACCACGGCCGGCCGGCGTCGCGCGCCTTGTTCAGGATTTTGTCATCGATGTCGGTGACGTTGCGAACGAAGGCGACGTCGTAGTCGTGCGCCAACAGCCAGCGGCGCAGTACGTCGAACGCGACGCCACTGCGCACGTGACCGATATGAGGTTCACCCTGCACCGTCGCCCCACACAGGTACACCGATGCATGGCCAGGGACCAAGGGGGTGAATTCCCGCAGGGCCCTCGTCTCGGTGTCGTGTAGGTGAAGGGTCACGACCAGCAATGCTACCGGTGGTTTTACCTCGTCATGACAAGTGCGGTCGCGATGGCCGCGATTCCTTCGCCCCGACCGGTCAGCCCGAGCCCGTCGGTGGTGGTCGCAGACACCGATACCGGCGCTCCGAGTACCCGCGAGAGGACTTCCTGGGCCTCGGCGCGGCGCGGTCCGATCTTGGGCCTGTTGCCGATGATCTGCACCGCAGCGTTGCCGATCGCGAATCCATCGGCGTCGAGCAGGCGTTTGACCTCGGTCAACATGGCAGCTCCACTGACCCCGTCCCATTCCGGACGCCCCGTCCCGAACACCGATCCGAGATCGCCCAGTCCGGCCGCGGACAGCAACGCGTCGCACAGGGCGTGGGAGGCGACATCGCCGTCGGAATGCCCGTCGAGTCCGTCCGCGTCGTCGAACAGCAATCCGGCCAGCCAGCAGGGCCGGCCGGGGGCGATGGGGTGCACATCGGTACCGATGCCGACTCTCATGAATCGCCTCTCGTCAGTGCCTCGGCCAGCAGCAGGTCGAGGGGGGTGGTGATCTTGAACGCGAGGGCGTCACCGACGATGGTGTGCACGGTCTCGCCGATGCGCTCGACCAGGCCCGCGTCGTCGGTGGAGATGTCGGTGGTCGCGTCGTACGCGCGGCGCAGGACGTCGGCGTCGAACCCCTGCGGGGTCTGTACCGAGCGCAGGCTCGCGCGGTCCGGGGTACCCACCACTGCGCCCATGATGTCGACTTCCTTGATGGTGTCGACGACCGGGAGAACCGGGATGACGGCGGAGCGGCCGGCGCGCACCTCGGCCACCACGCGGGCGATCAGCGTCGGTGGGGTGAGGGCGCGGGCGGCATCGTGGACGAGAACGACGGCTGCGTCGCCGACGGCGGCGAGACCGGCGCGCACCGAATCGGTGCGCTCGAGGCCTCCGGCAACGACGGTGACGTCGTCGCCGACATGACGGCGGGCCGCGTCGAGCAGCTCGGCCGGCACGATGACGACGATGCGGTCTACGGCACCCGACGCCCGGAGGCCGTCGACGGACCGCGTCAGGAGAGAGTCCGTACCCAGACAGACGAATGCCTTCGGCTCGTCGTATCCGAGCCGAAGGCCTTTGCCTGCAGCGGGTACCAGGGCGACCACGTCGCCGGAAGTACCGTTCACTCTAGGAAGCTGTAGCGAGAACTTCGTCGAGCATGGTGTCGGCCTTGGCCTGGTCGGTTCCTTCGGCCAGTGCCAACTCGCCGACCAGAATCTGCCGTGCCTTGGCGAGCATGCGCTTCTCGCCTGCCGACAGTCCGCGGTCCTGCTCGCGCCGCCAGAGATCACGGACGACCTCGGCAACCTTGTTCACATCACCGGAAGCGAGCTTCTCCAGGTTGGCCTTGTACCGGCGCGACCAGTTGGTGGGCTCTTCGGTGTGCGGCGCGCGGAGCACCTGAAAGACTTTGTCGAGACCTTCTTGCCCGACGACGTCGCGAACGCCTACGTACTCGGCGTTGTCCGCGGGAACTCGAACGGTGAGGTCGCCTTGCGCGACCTTGAGAACCAGATACTCTCTCGGTTCACCCTTGATGGTGCGTGTCTCTATCGCTTCGATCAGCGCCGCTCCGTGATGGGGGTAAACGACGGTGTCTCCGACCTTGAAAATCATGTGACAAGTGCCCCTTTCGATTTATCCAGAATACCACGGCCCATATCAACGGTGCAGGTCAGGGGCATAGCGGTGCCGAATCAGGGGTTGACACAGAGGATTCGACATGTATTCGACGCCACATTTTCGGTCGGTTCGTTCCACTGTCTCCACTCCCGACAGGCACCCTCACCTGGCGTCATCGGGCCGTCGGCAGACCCCACGAGCGGCCGGTGGACCAGAACTACTACTCTGCCTAGTGGACGAGAAGGACCGAGCCGGCCCGGCACCACATGGAGGACGACCGAAGTGACTGCAATCGACGCTGCGACACCGCTTGGCCGCCATCGCAGGACGGCCGCCGCCCTCGCTCTTCTCGCCGGTGGCGCGCTCGCCCTCACCGCGTGCGGCGCAGGTCAGATCTCCCAGACGGCCACTCAGGTCGCCGCGGTCAACGGTAACTCCGCCGACGTCGGAGACATCCAGCTCCGCAACGTGCACGTGGTGTACCCCACCTCCGAGGAGTACAGCATCGAGCCCGGCGGCACCGTCGAGCTCGGCTTCACGGCCATCAACGCCAACACGAGTGTGGCCGACGAGCTGACCGGCATCTCCTCCCCCGAGGCACAGGTCACCATCGTCGACGAGGCGGAAGCGGGCAGCAACGAGATCGCTCCGCAGACCGCGCTCGGCGCAGGTTCGCCCGCAGACGTTCAGCTCGACGATCCGCTGCTGCCGATCCAGCTGATCAAGGTCGAGATGGCCGACATCTCCGAGAACGTTCGACCGGGCCTGACGCTGCCGGTCACGTTCGAGTTCGCGAACGCGGGCGAGGTCGTCGTCAACGTTCCCGTCGATGCCGGTATCGAGCTCGAGCGCGACCCGTCCGCGGTCACCGAGCACAGCGAAGGCGAATAACCGCCGCCCCGATCCTGTCGGTGCCGATCGTTAGGCTGCCGACGTGGTCAAACTGAAGTCGAGCTACCGCTGCTCTGCGTGCCGTCACTCGGTCTCGAAGTGGGTCGGTCGCTGTCCCGAATGCGGTGACTGGGGCTCGATGGAAGAGGTCCAGGCCACTGCGGCTCCGCTCGCGACGCGGGCAGGCGCATCGTCCCTTCGTTCGGGCGGCGGAGCCATGATTCCCAGCACGCCCGCTGCGGCTCTGACGACCATCAGCAGTGCCACCTCGCAGGCCAACACCACCGGGATCGACGAGTTCGATCGCGTGCTCGGTGGCGGCCTCGTTCCAGGTTCGGTCGTCCTCCTTGCCGGCGAACCCGGAGTCGGCAAATCGACGCTGCTGCTCGAGGTGGTGCACCGATGGGCCCGCTCGGCACCGGATCGACGCGCGCTCTACGTCACGGGCGAGGAGTCGGCGGGGCAGGTACGGTTGCGTGCCGATCGCACCGGCGCGGTACACGAACGCGTCTTCCTCGCCGCCGAGTCCGACCTCGCCACCGTCTTCGGCCACGTGGAGCAGGTCAAGCCCAGCCTGCTGATCGTCGATTCGGTCCAGACGATGCTCGCTGCGGACGTCGACGGTGTCATCGGCGGCGTCACCCAGGTTCGCGCCATCACCAGCGCGTTGACCACGTTGGCCAAGACCACCGGCGTCGCGGTACTGCTCGTCGGGCACGTCACCAAGGAAGGCGCGGTGGCCGGTCCGCGATCTCTCGAGCATCTCGTCGACGTGGTGCTCAACTTCGAGGGCGACAAGCACTCCACACTGCGGATGATTCGGGGCGTCAAGAACCGGTTCGGGGCCTCCGACGAGGTGGGTTGCTTCGAGCTCCGCGAGACCGGCATCGTCGGCATCAGTGATCCGTCCGGGTTGTTCCTGCATCATCGGAACGACGCCGTGCCCGGCACCGCCGTCACCGTCACGATGGACGGCAAACGGCCGCTGTTGGCCGAGCTGCAAGCGCTGATCGTCGACACCGCGATGCCATCGCCCCGGCGCGCGGTCAGCGGGCTCGATCACGCCCGCGTCGCGATGATCCTGGCCGTGCTGGAACGTCGCTGCGGCGTCAAGGTGTCCAAGGCGGAGGTCTACGCGGCGACGGTCGGCGGGATGCGCACCAGCGAACCGTCCGCCGATCTCGCGCTCGCCGCGGCGGTGGCCTCGGCGGTTCGCGATCAACCACTTCCCGCGGGCATGGTGATTCTGGGCGAAGTCGGCCTGGCCGGAGAGGTGCGCCGCGTCGCCGGGCTGGGTCGCCGTCTCGCCGAGGCCGCCCGATTGGGGTTCAACTACGCCATCGTCCCCGAGGACGCAGGTCCCATACCCGACGGCATCAAGGTCAAGACCGTCACCAACGTCGGCGAGGCGTTGACCTACACGCGTATGCGGCCCGTATGACACCGGGCGGTATTCTTTGTCCGACCGCCCGCATGTAGCAGCGCAGTATCCTTTGCCTGGCTGCCTGCACGTGGCAGCGCAGTACTCTTTGTTTCGCACGCACAGAAATTCGCAGCCCGCGCCGTAGCCGCTGCCAAGACACGAGGGGGTTGGCCGATGGAGGGCACCACGCCGTCCCCAGCGTTGCGCGAGACGATCGCCCGGCTCGCACCGGGAACCGCACTGCGCGACGGTCTCGAGCGAATCCTTCGCGGCCGCACCGGCGGGTTGATCGTCCTCGGCTACGACGACGAGGTCGAGGCGATCTGCGACGGCGGGTTCGAGCTCGATGTCGAGTTCGCCCCCACCCGGCTTCGCGAACTGTCGAAAATGGATGGCGCAGTAGTGCTTTCGACCGACGGCAAGCGCATCGTCCGATCCAACGTTCAGCTGGTCCCCGACCACAAGATTCCCACCGTCGAATCCGGTACCCGGCACCGCGCCGCCGAGCGAACCGCCATGCAGACCGGCTATCCCGTCGTCTCGGTGAGCCAGTCGATGAGCATCGTCAGCGTCTACATCGGTGGCATCCGGCACGTCGTGGAAGGCTCGGCAACCATTCTCTCGCGCGCCAATCAGGCCGTCGCGACTCTCGAACGCTACAAGGCCCGGCTCGACGACAACACCCGTCAACTCTCGGTGGTGGAGATCGAGGACTTCGTGACACTGCGCGACGCCCTCACCGTCGCGCAGCGCCTCGAGATGGTGCGGCGAGTGTCGGTGGAGATCGAGCAGAACGTCCTCGAACTCGGCACCGACGGCCGCCAGCTCGCTCTTCAGCTCGAAGAGTTGTTGGGCGACAACGACGTCGATCGCCAACTGATCGTGCGTGATTACCTGGCCGGCAACGAACCGTCGAGCACCACCGGAGTGGAGAAGGCGCTCGCCGCACTGGACAAGTTGACCGACGTCGATCTGCTGGATCTGACGACGCTGGCCCGCGCTTTCGGATATCCCGCGACCATAGAGGCCCTCGACACCCCGATGAGTCCCCGTGGGTACCGGGTACTCACCCGAGTTCCGCGGTTGCAGTTCAGCCAGATTCACCGACTGGTCGGCGCGTTCGGCACTCTGCAGGGGTTGCTCGCGGCCACCGCAGCCGACCTGCAGTCCGTCGACGGTATCGGTGGACTCTGGGCTCGCCACATCCGCGAAGGCCTGTCCAGACTGGCCGAGGCCTCGATCTCGGGACCCTACGACTAGGACGCCTTCTTCGTTCCGGGGAGGAAGCCTGCGTCGATCACGGCCTTCACGTACGGTCGTGCGCTGGTGATCAACTGATCGGCGTCCTCGACGTCTCGCCATACGGCCGACGCCATCATGTCGGTCCTATCCTCGATGTGCCGATCGAGAGCGAGTCCGTCCTCGGTCAACGTCTCGCCGTCCGCCGAAGTGGTGAGCAATCCGCGAGTGGCGAGTCGTTCTGCAGCAGAGCCCCATTCGCTCTCGGACCACTGCCGGGTCAGCTGCGTGATGCGCTTGCCGAGTGCTCGACGGCCGGGCTGCGGGGTCGTGCGGTCGGCCTCGTGGAAGACGGCGGCTTCCGTCGGGTCGAGTTCTGCGTCGATCAAGGCGGCGAGGTGACCGTCGCCGCGCCACTCGCGTAGGACGGTGATCGAGTGCCAGAGCGCGAGATGCGGTACGTCGGGGTGCTCGGCCGCATGCCACGCTGCGGCGAGTGGCCGACCGGCGAACGAGGTTGCGTCGCCGATGACGCGGAGACGATCTGCGAGCGTGGTCAGGCCGGGGTCGGCGGCAAGCGAACCCAGCGCGGTGCCGAGGACGGAATCGAGCAGTGTCCACCGGCGATTCGACACCGAGTCCAAACCGACGGCAACAGCGGCCGGCCAGGCGCGTTCGATGAGCACCGGGTTGAAGTTGTAGAACGCCGCTGCGACGACACTCGGCGCGCACGGACCCATCGGGGCAGCTCGAGCCCCGACGTACCAGGCATGACCGTCGAGACCGGTGTCCTCGTATGCCGCACCCAGTTCAGGGTTGAAGTACGCGGTGACGTGGAAGGGCTCGAATGTCTTGTAGGCGGAGCGGGCGAGTGCGGGCGAGGTGGTCATGAGATTCGACCGTACTCAGCCGGTGATGTTGAAGGGCTCCGGCACGCTCTTGAGCTCGCCGAGCTGGGCGATCGCCTGGTAAGCACCGACGCCGACGGGAATGCGCTCTTCGCCGCAGCCGGGTACCGAGTTGGTGCCGGACCACTTGACGGTGAAGCCGGCCTGCTCGCCGGGCTTGAAGGTACGCAGATCCGACGCGGCGTTGGGGAAGCAATCGACGTTGGACCAGATGCGCTGATTGTCGAGGGTGTAGACGAGCGCCTGCTGCAATCCGGCACCGACGTCACGCTGGCATTCGGTGGAGCCGATGTTGGTGATGACCACGGTGAACACGGGCTCTTCACCCAGACGGTACGTGGCCTTCTCCGGCGTCACCTTGATTGCGAGCGATTGATCCGGGCACTGGTTGGAGATCACCGGGGCCGGAGCGCCGCTGGTGGTTGCCGCCGCTCCGCCACCGGCAGCGGAGTCGGTCGCTCCACCGGAGCCACCGGAGCCACCGGAGCCACCGGATCCGCCCGCACCGTCGCCGGAGCCGCCCGAACCGCCGGAATCGGCGTCGGTGGCAGACGAGCTGGGTGACGGCAGGGCCGAAGTCGTTGCCGGAGCCGCAACGACGCCCGCGGGAGCAGCCTCGGTGTCGTCGGAACCGCCACTGAGCGAGGCGATGAACCACACGATCAGTCCGAGGACGACAACGGCCGCACCGATGGCGAGAGCGCGGCGTCGCCAGTAGATTTCGGGAGGCAAAGGCCCGGTCGGTTCCAACACGAATCAACCGTATGCGGCCGGAGCCACGCTATCCCTGAGCCCGCGCGGCGTGTCGCGTCGGCGACCTCACCGAGGTTGGGGTTCGAGTCGGTTCAGGCGGGCATTTCGCCGATGTCGCCGATGACCTCACGCAACTGCGCATGACCCTTCGACAGCTGGTAGGTGAGGCCGACGATCGCGAGTTCCCCGGCTTCGACCTTCTCGGCGACGATCCGCGACCGCTGCATCAGCAGATTGCCGGTCTCCTCGACGTGGCGTGCCTCGAACTCGTCGACAGCCTGGTAGCCGTCGCGGCGGGCCGAGAGCACCGACGGGGTGACGCGTTCGACGACGTCGCGGATGTAGCCACCGGGCACGTCGCCACTCTCGAGGGCGTCGACGGTCGCCTTGACTGCACCGCAGTGATCGTGGCCGAGCACCACGATCAGCGGCGCGTTCAGCACAGCGACGCCGTACTCGATGGAGCCGAGCACCGCGGAGTCCACCACGTGACCGGCGGTACGCACGACGAACATGTCGCCGAGGCCCTGGTCGAAGATGATCTCGGCAGCAACACGCGAGTCGGCGCAGCCGAAGAGGATGGCACTGGGGTGCTGAGCACTCTCGAGGCGGGCACGATCCTCGATGCCCTGCGACGGGTGCAGGACCTCTCCGGAGACAAACCGTTGGTTGCCTTCCTTGAGGGACTTCCAGGCAGCGATCGGATTCGAAGCAGGCATGAGTCTCATTGTGCACGTGGATCGAGTTACCGGCGAGTCGGGTTGACTACTGTTGGGACCGATCACAGACACGACGAGAAGGGCGACCAGTTGCCGATCGATGCCGACGCTCTGCTCGGGTGGTTCGACACCGACGGACGCGATCTGCCGTGGCGACGACCCGGCGTCAGCGCATGGCAGATCCTGATGAGCGAGATCATGCTGCAGCAGACGCCGGTGGTGCGGGTCGCGCCCATCTGGGAGCAGTGGGTGCAGCGTTGGCCGGTCCCGTCTGCGATGGCCGCGTCCTCTCAGGCCGAGGTGCTCCGCGCGTGGGGCAAGTTGGGTTATCCGCGTCGAGCACTGCGATTGCACGAGTGCTCCCGCGTGCTCGCCGAGGAGTACGGCGACGAGGTGCCCGGAGACGTCGAAACACTGTCGGGCCTGCCGGGCATCGGGGCCTACACCGCGCGCGCAGTGGCGTGTTTCGCCTACGGCCAGCGAGTTCCGGTGGTCGACACCAATGTTCGACGCGTCGTCGCGCGTGCGTTGCACGGCAACGCCGAGCCTGGAAATCCCTCCAACACAAGGGATCTCGCCGACGTCGAACAGCTGCTCCCGGAGAACGTCCCGCGGGCCGCCCGCTACTCGGCGGCGTTGATGGAACTGGGCGCGCTGATCTGCACGGCCAAGAATCCGGCATGCCTGCTGTGCCCGCTCCCGGAGTGCGCCTGGATCGAGGCCGGCAGGCCCGCGCACACCGGGCCTGCCAAGAAGGTCCAGAAGTTCGCAGGCACGGATCGTCAGGTTCGAGGCAAGCTCATGTCGGTGCTACGCGAGAGCACCGGCCCCGTCGAGCGGGCACAACTCGACATCGTCTGGCCCACCGACCCGACTCAACGCGACCGAGCTCTCGATTCACTGCTGACCGACGGCTTGATCGAACAAACGGAGTCGGGATTGTTCGCCCTCGCAGGTGAGGGTTCGGACGGCTGACTTCCGACGGCTGCGTCGAACCACGTTCTGCCGAGCAGCAATCGGTCCACCAGATCGGCCGCCTCGATCTCGTCGATCTGCCCGACCATCGTCATCGTTGCCAAACCGTGCAACGCGGACATGAGTAGTCGAGCCTCCGCGACTGCGTCGATCCGATCCGAGCCGCTCTCCGCTGCGGCGTCGCCGATCATGCCGGCCAGAACCGATTCCAACACAGCAAGATTGGCGCGATACGCGGTCTGAGCCAGGTCAGGTTCCCGTATCGCCAGGGATGCGAACGACACTCCCAGCCGATGGAAGCGCCGGCCCTCGTCGTCTGTCGGCAACACCGAACGGGCGAACATCTGCAGGCGTCGAGCTGCCGACGTGTCGGCGATCGCATCGATCCGGGATCGAGAGTCCGCGTAGCCGCGCTCGGAGAAGCGCGTCAGAACGGCGTCGAGCAGCCCTGCCTTGGAGCGGAAGTAGTACTGAACCAGACGCAGCGACACCCCAGCTGCCGCGGCGGCGCTCCGCATCGTCAGCGCCTCCAGCCCATCGACGGTCGCGACCCGCTCTGCGGCCGCCAGAATCTGCTCTCGTCGATCTTCGCCGGCCATCTTCCGCCCACCTTCCACTGTTTGATACAACTGTATCAAGCGACTGCTATACACCTGTACCAACCGAGGGAGTCGAGCATGACACGGGAGCGTTCGTGGGGCGTCCTGGCCGTTGCGTGCCTGGCCCAGTTGCTGGTGGTGCTCGACTCCTCGGTCGTCAACATCGCTCTGCCCCAGATCGCCCGAGCACTGAGCATCGACGATCGAGACGTGCAGTGGGTCGCCAGCGGCTACACCGTCGCGTTCGCGGCGGCCCTGCTCGCCGGAGCCCGCGCAGCCGACACCCGGGGCATCCGCGGGGTTTTCCTCTTCGGCGTTTCCCTGTTCGTCGCCGCCAGCGTGGTCGGCGGACTGGCCCCGACCGGATGGGTGCTGGTGGCCGCACGTGTCGTCCAAGGCCTGGCGGCAGCGGTCGTCTCATCCGCGACGTTCACTCTGCTGACCGTCACCTACGCCGAGGGACCCTTGCGCACACGTGCAGTCGCGGTGTGGACGGCAGTGAGCGTTGCCGGCGGCGGAATCGGCAACATCGTGGGCGGTGCGCTGACCGAATACGTTTCGTGGCGATCGGTGCTGCTGATCAACCTGCCCATCGGCATCGTCCTGCTGATATCGGCTCGTCGATACCTCGACGTTCGGCGAGTGGGCACCGAGGCGCATCGGCCCGGGCTCGACATCATCGGTGCGGCCTTCGGAGCATTGGCCCTCGGCGCGTCCACCGTGGCGGTCACCCGACTCGGAGCCGGCGACTCGCAAGCGTTGTCCCTGTCGACGGCCGTTCTCGCCGTGGCCGGATCGATCGGATTCGTACTCCGACTGCGTCGATCGGCAGCACCACTGATCCCGTTGCGGCTGTTCGCCGATCGCACCGTGGTCGCGGGAAATCTGCTGACACTGCTCACCGGTGCGGTGTTCCAGATACCGATCTGGTTGTACCTGACCTTTCAGATGCAACAACGCCTGCAGCTCTCCCCATTGCAGGCGGCGGTGGGGTTCTTGCCGCTGACCACCGCTCTCGTGGTGGTCGGCATCGGCGTCACTCCGCGTCTGATGCGCAGATGCCCCTCGCACCTGGTTGCCGCTGCCGGCGCGACCCTGGCCGCCGCCGGCCTGCTCGGCCTCGCTGCGGCCTCGAACTCGCAGGGCTACTTCGCGGCAGTAGGGCTACCTGCGATTCTGATCGGACTCGGCGGCGGTCTGCTCAACACCCCGCTGGCCACGGCGGTGACCAGCGGGGTGACGAACTCCGACGCCGGGGCCGCGTCGGGATTGATGAACACGTCCAAGCAGTTCGGTGGCGCGATGGGGTTGGCACTGCTCACCATCGTCGCCGGGCTCACGGACTTTCGATTCGCCTACTCGGCGATGGCAGCGGCGATGGCGCTGACTGCGGCGTGCTCTGTGGTCTTCCTCCGCACACCGTCATCGAAAGTTCGCTACTGAGCGAGAAATTCGACGAGAGTCGCGTTGACTGCGTCGGGGCGTTCGAGGTAGCCGAAATGACCGGTATCGGCGATTTCGACGTATCGAGCACCAGGTATCGCGTCGGCGACGTCGCGGCACTGCTGCACGGGGATCATGCGGTCGTCGGCGAATCCGATCACCAGAGATTTCGCCCTGATTGCCCGGTATGCGGCCAATCGATCTGTCCCCGCTCGCATTTCGAGTCCGATCTGCGCTCGCATGCCCGCCGTCTTCTTGCCGCCCGAGTATTCGAGGATCGCCAGCCAATCACCGATCGCGCTGTCGTCGGCCAGCGTCTTGGGCGAGAAGTTCTGCATTGCAGTCATCGCAGCCCGGTACGACGCGGGTAGTTCGACCCCGGCGTCGTGAAGGTCCCTCTCGCCCTTCGACATCTGCGCACGAAAGGTGGTGGTCTTGCCGAACGTGGCCATCATCACTGCATGCGACACCAGATCCGGCCTGGCCAAGGCCAATTCCTGGGTAACGCGGGCCCCCATGGAGGTGCCGACGACGCGTGCTGCGCTGCCACCGAGGTGCTCGACGAGGGCAGCGGTGTCGGCGACCAGGTCGTCGAGTGTCATCCCGCTCGCACACTCGGAAGACGGTGCGATTCCGCGATTGTCGAACGTGACGACCCGGTACCCCTGCTTCACCAGGACCGGGACCTGATGGGTTCGCCAGACTCGTCCCGGGCTTCCGGTGCCCATCACCAACACCACGAGCGGGCCGTCGCCGGTGACGTCGTAGTTGAGGTCGATTCCGTTGAGCTTCGCGAGCGGCATTCGGATCATCTTAGTGCGCGCAGGAACTCCTCGACCGCCGTGCGATACCGCTGGGGAGCCTCGTCGTGAATCAGGTGGGCCGCCTTCTCGATCCGAACGTGAGTCGATCCGGGCTTGTCCGAGTGCATCTGCCGCATCTGACCGACCGGGGTGATGGTGTGCTCACCTTCGATCAGCAACACCGGAGCGGTGACGGCCTCCCACTCGTCCCAGAAATGCCGCGTCCCCCATTCCTGCGAGATCGACTCGAAGAAGTCCACCTCGCCGTGCAATCGCCAGCCGTCTTCGCTGCGAACGAAAGAGTCCAGAAAATATTGTCCCGCAACATCTCCGAAGAATGCGAGTACTGCGTCGGCGTCGGGAAAAGGCTGGGGCCAGGCCCGCATCATCGTGGCCCAGTCGTCTGCGGTGCGGCCCCGAAAGTCCGGGGCGATGTCCTCGACCACGAGCGCAGTCACCAGGTCCGGTCGCTGCGCGGCTGCACACCACCCGTGCAGCGCGCCCATCGAATGACCGATCAGCACGCTGGGACCCAGCCGGTCGAGATGCTCGAGCAGGTCGGCCACGAAGTACTCGGTGGTGGGCTCCGGCGGCGGAGGGCGACGATGCCCCGGTGCGTCGTAGGTGTGCACGTGCCCGAATTGTCGAAGCCACGGAACCTGCCTACGCCAGGTGGCGGCACTGCCCATCAGCCCGTGCAGCAGCAGAATCGAACGGCCGGATCCACCCTCGTCGTAGAGCATCACCGCCGAGCATAACGGCGGAGTAATCTCGCGAGCATGGCCATTGTGAAGATCAACGCGATCGACGTACCCGAGGGCGCAGGCCCCGAACTCGAGAAGCGATTCGCCGCGCGCGCCGGGTCGGTCGACGGCTCCCCCGGCTTCCTCGGGTTCCAACTGCTGCGGCCGGTCAAGGGCGAATCGCGCTACTTCGTCGTCACCCAGTGGGAGAACGAGGAGTCGTTCCAGGCGTGGTCGGCAGGACCGTCGCGGGAGGCTCATGCCGGTGCCCGTTCCCCGAAGCCGGTGTCGTCCGGAGCGTCGCTGCTCGAGTTCGAGGTCGTATTGGACGTGCCTGCTTCTTCGTGAAGCCGCTCAGATGTGTTGGCGCGCGAGCTTCCACTCGAGTTTCGTCGGCATCTCCGAATCCAGTTTTGCCACGGCATCGGCCAGGAACTCAGCGGGCATCGGTCTTCCCAGGAAGTAGCCCTGGGCACCGTCGCAGCCGAGTTCGCGAAGCGCATCCAGTGTGCCCGCGTCCTCGACCCCCTCTGCCATGACCCGCACCCCGAGGCTCCGAGCCAGGTCGATGGTCGAGCGCACGATCGACGCGTCGGTGTCGTCGGTGTTCATCTTCGACACGAACGAGCGGTCGATCTTGAGAGTCTGCACCGGCAGACTCTGCAGATAGGCCAGCGAGCTGTAGCCGGTGCCGTAGTCGTCGATCGCGATGGTGACGCCGAGGCCACGCAGAGACGTCAGCGCATTCACCGAACGCACCGGATCGGTCATCGCAGTCGTCTCGGTGACCTCGAATTCCAAGGCATGAGCGGGAACCGCATATTTCGCCAGCGCTGCTGCGACCTGCTCGGTGAGTGTCTCGTCGAGTAGGTTTCTCACCGAAAGATTCACCGACACAGACAGATCGACACCGCGTCGACGCAATTCGCTGCACTGCGCCAACGCCTCGTCCAGCACGAGCGCGGTGATGGCGGGCAACATGCCGGTGCGCTCGGCGTCGGGCAAAAACATCGAGGGTCCGATCAGGCCCTCACGCGGGTGCTGCCACCGCAGCAAAGCCTCGACGCGGTCCACGCTGCCGGATTCCAGATCCAGGCACGGCTGAAAGAACACTCGAAGCTGGTGGTCACGAATGGCTGTGTCGAGTTCACCCAGCAACCGCATCTGATCGTGGCGGTCGCGATCCATGTCGGGTTCGTAGCGGCCGACTCGAGTGTGGCCGGCCTTCGCGGCCGTCAACGCCACGTGGGCGCGCTGAAGCATCGCCTCACCGTCGACCGGATCGGCCTCCGGATTCTCGATGCCGCTTCGACTGACGTCCGGCTCCTCGGTCGACGCGATTCCGACGACCGCGTCGAGCGCAACGTTGATGTCGTGCACGAACATTGTTCTGCTGACTGCGAATTGGAGCCGCTCAGCGGTATCCGACACGTCGATCTGGGCGGGACGCCGACGCATGGCGACGACGAACTGATCCCCACCGAGCCGACCCACCAGGTCATCGGATCGCACCGATGCGACCAGGCGGTGACCGATCTCGCGCAGCACACTGTCTCCCACGCTGTACCCGAAGGTCTCGTTGATCTGGGCGAAGCGATCGATGTCCACCACGAGCGTGAAGACGTCCGACTCACCACGCGTGGCGAGCATCGTGTCCAACCGCTCTCGGAGCAGCCGTCGACTGGCCAGTCCCGTGACCGCGTCCGTGCGAGCCACGTCCTCGAGCACTGCGGCCTGTAGGCGCAGCGTGGTCAGGAAGCACGCCATGCGGCACCCGACGAGGGCGATGACCAAGGCCGACGAGGCCACGATGACCCAACCCCACTGATCGACGGGTATCCCTCGCGCCAACTGAACGGCCATCACGAAGGGCGTCACAGCGACCGCGACACTGAGTCCGAGAAATCTCACGCGCCCGAATCTGAACGGGCTGGACCGGTCCACACGCAAGACCGTTCTTTCCGGAATGTGCAGGGCGATCACCCCGAAACAAACGTAGGCTGCCAGCCACAGCGTGTTCAGGAGAGTCGAACGGTAGAGCTCGTGGCTGCCGACCGCCGCATAGGACGCGAAGTCGGCAGCCACGAGCAACACCACTCCCGCCGCGGCTGCCAGGAACGGCACCGTGGTCGCCCGGGTCAGCAGGTACAGACTGCCGACGAGCGTCAGCAGAAACGCGTCGACGGTGAGGTAGACCGTGGCCGGCCACAGTTCCAGCGCCGACGAAAACGACCACGACGAACCGTCGGAGATGACGAAGACCCAGGTGGCGAGTCCGAAGCCGACTGCAACCACCAGACATTCGAGGAGCTCCTCGACCCCGAACACGAGCCCGTTCTCGTCGGCGGCTCGGGCGAAACCGATGGCGATCACCAGATAGCCGATCAGGTAGAAGACGTCGGACGAGGAGAACGTCGCTACACGCCCGCCGCCGACCTGCGCCATCGACACCAACGCGTCGCCGATGCCCCAGGAGCCGACACCGACGGCCATGTACTTCCAGGTCCGCTTGTCCGGACCGGGTTCCCGACGGTATCGGTACACGAACGCAGCGACTGTGGTCAGGAGCACGATTGCGTACAACGCACTCTGGGGTATCCCCACGGGGGCTATCGCGTACGCCGCGACTGCGAGAACACCGAGGCCCAGGAAGCGCGTCCACAACATGGTGGGGCTGATCCTTCCTAGGCCGGTCGGTGCATACCCCGAACGTACGCGTCAGCCGATCGAACCCGACGTTTGATCACGATTCGTTGCTGATCCACCCTGCAGATGGGTCGAGAAACGAACTATTTCAAACCTGACGATTGTTCGCCAGTCTCACTTCGGGCGATTTGTCCGTTCAGCCCTCGAGAGCCGCGTCCAGCGTGATGTCCACGCCGGTGAGAGCCTTGCTGACAGGACAAGTTTCTTTTGCCGCCTGAGCTGCTTTCGCGAAGCCGTCAGCGTCGAGACCCTCGACTTCGCCCCGCACGGTCAGCTTGATGCCGGTCAGCTTGAAGCCCGGCTCGTCGGGCCCCAGCGAGACATCGGCGGTGACCTCGAGGCTCTGCGGGGTGCCGCCCGCCTCCGCGATCAACGCAGACAACTGCATCGCGTAGCAGCTCGAATGAGCCGCGGCGATCAGTTCCTCGGGACTGGTGGTGCCGTCTGCGTTCTCGGCGGCGCGCTTGGGAAATGACACATCGAAAGTCGCTGCGCCGGAACTGGACAGCTCCACCTGGCCGGAACCCTGTTCCAGCGTTCCGTTCCAAGCTGTGCGTGAAGTGCGAGTTGGCATCGAACCGAATCCTTTCGTTGTCGACCCTGTGTAGGCCTGTTTCTCAGGCTAACGTCAGCGGGGTGACCGGGCTACCGAGTGCGAGGATGTCGACACGACGGGTGCGACAAACGATAAAGTTCTCGCGCACGGCGACGATCGCGGCAATCGCGATGCTGTCGATCGTCGGATTCTCGACGCCGACGGCCGAGGCAGGCCCTCTGACGGACTTCTACGACACGCCGGTCGCGACGGCCGCCACCGCGCCGCCCGGCGAGGTGCTTCGAACCCTGCCCGTCAACTCACCCAAGGGGTTCGGACTCGGATTCGACATCGAACGCATTCTCTATCGCTCCACCGACACCCACGATGACCCCATGGTCGTCTCCGGCTATTCGATGACACCCACGGCTCCGTGGACCGGCCCCGGACCGCGGCCGGTGATCGCCTATGCGCCTGGCACTTCCGGACTAGCGGACCGTTGCGCCGGTTCGGTAGTTCTCGGGACAGTCGGCTCGTCGCCGGCCATCCTGCCGCTTCTGCTCGCCGGATATCGCGTCGTCGCAACCGATTACCAGGGCCTGGGCACCCCAGGCGGACACACGTACCTCAACCGAATCGCCTCGGGCCGAGCTCTGCTCGACGCCGCCAGAACCGCCGACTATGACGCCCCCGTGGTGTTGTTCGGTTACTCGGAAGGCGGATTCGCGTCGGGGGCCGCTGCCGAACTCGCCGCCACCTATGCCCCGGAGCTGAACATCCGGGGAGCGTATGTCGGTGCGCCACCGGCAGATCCGACGCTCAACATCGACACACTCGACAACACCGGTCTCGGTAGCGCCGTGCTCTTCGCCGTCGATGGAATGATCAACGCCTACCCGGATCGGGCGGACAGCATCCGTAGCCTCTTCGACTCCGACGGAATCGCCGCACTCGACGCCGCACAGAACTGGTGTACCACCGACCCCGCGGCCGCCGCGACAGTGCGCACGACCGAACTGACCCGCGACGGACGACCCCTCGACGATCAACTGAGCAACCCGGTTCTGGCCGACATCATCGAGACCAACACCGTCGGGCGCATCGCCCCTGTCATGCCGGTGTACCTCTCGCACGCAGTCGAGGACGACACCGTGCCGATCGAGCAGAGCCGCACCCTGCTTCGACGCTGGAGCGATCTGGGTGCCGACATCACCTACCGCGAATACGACCTCCCGGCCATACCGGTCGAGGGCGCGAACCACCTGCCCGGAGCTCTCGCGGCCTACTCCGACGTGATGCCCTGGATCGCCGGGCTGATTCACGCAGGAGTGGAGCCTGCAGGAGTGGAGCCTGCAGGAAAGACCCGGTAGGCAGCAGCTGATCTCAGGTGTGAAATCAGGGTGTTCACCGAGGCGTCGACCTCGATGAGGTTGGTTCACTCCAACCATGCGCATCGTCCACGCCCTGCTCACCGTCGCAGCAGTCCTGACTGCGGGCTCCCCCACCCCACCGGACCCCGGCATGGCGTCGGACATCCAGGTTGTCGCCGAGGAACTCGGATTGCCGGGGGTTGCGTTCCGCGTCGTCGCCGAGGACGAAGTGTTGGAGGACGTCGAGTACGGGGTGGACGGGGATGGGGCGCCGATCGACGAGAGCACGCCGTTCGTGTGGGGTTCGGTATCGAAGTCGGTGACGGCGGCGACGGTGTACTCACTCGCCTCGCAACATCGCCTCGATCCGAGTGGAACCGTGAATTCGATTCTCCCCGAGGTCGATTCGGTCGTTCCCGGCGATGTCACGATCGACGACCTGATCCACCACACCAGCGGACTCCCCCACGACGTCACCGAACTGGACGTGTGGGGACGTTCCGAGCGAGCGCTCGACGTCGTCCCCACCCTGGACGTCACCGTCGCCGACCGCGGCCCCTTTCGCTACTCGAGCCTCAATTACCTACTGCTGCAGGCCATCGTCGAGAAGGTCACCGCCGAACCCTTCGCCGACGTCGTAGCCCGCGAGACCGGAGTGCACACTGCCGGTGCCGTCACACCCGGCCACGTACCGTTCTTCACCTTCCCGCGCAGCATCGACACCGGCATCGACTCCGCGGGATTGGGCTACGGCTATCTGAGCGGATCCATCGCCGAGCTCTCCCGCTACGCATCCACGCAACTGACCGCACCGGCGTCGAACAGTTCGGATACGGTGCCGACGGGTTCGGGCACGGCGTACGGATACGGGTGGTACGTCGAGACGCTGCCCGACGGTACCGAGATGCGATGGCATTCCGGCGCCGTCCCTGGCTATTTCACTCACGTCGCACTCGTTCCGGAACGACACCTGGCCGTGGTGTTCGCGACCAACCGATACGGCGAACTCGACGCCGACAACCTTGCCTCCGCGGCCCGCTCCCTCGTACTCACCCGACTCGGTATCGACGAACCCCGCGCCGCCGGACTCGGTCTCTACGAGATAGCCCTGATCGGATCGACTGCACTCGCGATGTTGTTGGCGATATGTGTCACGAGAACCCTCCTCGGATTCGGAGCCGCTCCCGGAAGATGGGCACTCGCGCGTGTTCTGACTGCCCTCGGCGCAGGCGGACTGCTGTACTACTCACTGCCCGCACTCGCCGGAGCACCGATCTCGACCCTGGCCCGCTGGGCTCCTGACATCGCGCTGCTGTTCTGGATCCTGCTCGCCGAACTTGCTGTGATCGCTGTTGCCCTCGGCGCTCGGGTCTGGATCAATGCGCCTTTGTTGCAGTCTGACTGACTGAAAGCCACATTGATCCACAAAGGGGTTGGGGTGGTAGCCGGACCGACGGGGCGGGCGAACGGAACCGGGCGGACACACCACAACGGGCGACCCTCCGAAGAGGATCGCCCGTTGGTTGGGATTGGTGAAATTTACTCGCTGTCGCTGTCTCCGGTGGCCTTGGCCAGGTCGACCGGGACCTCGTCGGGGACGATGATGGCTTTCTTCTCGCCGCGGAACGTGAACTTCGCGTCCTCGCCTGCGCCTTCGCCGTCCCAGTTCTCGACGTCGACCAGGATGATCTGGCCGGCTTCGATTTCGCCGAAGAGGATCTTCTCCGACAGTGCGTCCTCGATCTCGCGCTGGATGGTGCGACGCAGTGGCCGCGCACCCAGTACGGGGTCGAATCCGCGCTTGGCCAGCAACGACTTGGCCTTCTCGGTGACCTCGATCGCCATGTCCTTGTTCTTGAGCGCACCTTCGACTCGGTTGAGCATGAGATCGACCATCTGGATGATCTCGTCGCGCGTGAGCTGGTGGAACACGACGATGTCGTCGATGCGGTTCAGGAACTCGGGGCGGAAATGCTTCTTCAGCTCGTCGTTGACCTTCAGCTTCATCCGCTCGTAGTTCGAGCCGGTGCCTTCACCCGAGGAGAAGCCGAGGCCCACTGCCTTCGAGATGTCTGCGGTACCGAGGTTCGAGGTGAAGATCAGCACGGTGTTCTTGAAGTCGACCGTGCGTCCCTGGCCGTCGGTGAGACGCCCGTCTTCGAGCACCTGCAGGAGCGTGTTGTAGATCTCCGAGTGGGCCTTCTCGATCTCGTCGAACAGCACGACGGAGAACGGCTTGCGGCGGACCTTCTCGGTGAGCTGGCCACCCTCTTCGTAGCCGACGTATCCGGGAGGAGCACCGAACAGACGCGACGCGGTGAAGCGGTCGTGGAACTCGCCCATGTCGATCTGGATCAGTGCGTCGTCCTCGCCGAAGAGGAAGTTCGCGAGAGCCTTCGACAGCTCGGTCTTACCGACACCGGACGGGCCGGCGAAGATGAACGAGCCCGACGGACGCTTCGGGTCCTTCAGACCTGCACGGGTACGACGGATCGCCTTGGAGACGGCCTTGACTGCCTCGACCTGGCCGATGATCCGCTTGTGCAGTTCGTCTTCCATGCGGAGCAGACGGGTGGTCTCCTCCTCGGTGAGCTTGAAGACGGGGATGCCGGTCCAGTTGCCCAGGACTTCGGCGATCTGCTCGTCGTCCACCTCGGCAATGACGTCGAGGTCGCCCGAGCGCCACTGCTTCTCGCGCTCGGCACGCTGACCGACGAGGGTCTTCTCCTTGTCGCGCAGGTTCGCAGCCTTCTCGAAGTCCTGTGCGTCGATGGCCGATTCCTTCTCCCGGCGTGCGTCGGCGATCTTGTCGTCGAACTCACGCAGGTCTGGCGGCGCGGTCATCCGGCGGATGCGCATCCGCGCGCCCGCCTCGTCGATGAGGTCGATTGCCTTGTCGGGCAGGAACCGATCGTTGATGTATCGGTCGGCCAACGTGGCGGCCGCGACGAGGGCACCGTCGGTGATCGAGACGCGGTGGTGTGCCTCGTAGCGATCGCGCAGACCCTTGAGGATCTCGATGGTGTGCTCGACGGTCGGCTCGCCGACCTGGACGGGCTGGAAACGACGCTCGAGGGCGGCGTCCTTCTCGATGTACTTGCGGTACTCGTCGAGGGTGGTGGCACCGATGGTCTGCAGTTCGCCACGAGCCAGCTTCGGCTTGAGGATCGACGCTGCGTCGATGGCACCTTCGGCGGCACCTGCGCCGACGAGCGTGTGCAGCTCGTCGATGAACAGGATGATGTCGCCGCGGGTGTTGATCTCCTTGAGCACCTTCTTCAGGCGCTCCTCGAAGTCACCGCGGTAACGGCTGCCGGCCACGAGCGAGCCGAGGTCGAGGGTGTAGAGCTGCTTGTCCTTGAGCGTTTCGGGAACCTCACCGTTGACGATGGCCTGCGCGAGGCCCTCGACGACTGCGGTCTTACCGACACCGGGCTCACCGATGAGGACGGGGTTGTTCTTGGTACGACGCGAGAGCACCTGCATGACGCGCTCGATTTCCTTCGCGCGACCGATGACCGGGTCGAGCTTGCCCTCGAGCGCGGCCTGCGTCAGGTTGCGACCGAACTGGTCGAGGACCAGCGACGTCGACGGGGTGCCCGCCTCGCCGCGGCCACTGCCGGACTCGCTGGGCTCCTTGCCCTGGTAACCCGAGAGCAGCTGGATGACCTGCTGGCGCACGCGGTTGAGGTCGGCTCCGAGCTTGACCAGAACCTGAGCTGCGACGCCTTCGCCTTCGCGGATCAGTCCCAGCAGAATGTGCTCGGTGCCGATGTAGTTGTGGCCGAGCTGCAGTGCTTCACGCAGACTGAGCTCGAGTACTTTCTTGGCGCGCGGGGTGAACGGAATGTGACCGGACGGAGCCTGCTGGCCCTGGCCGATGATTTCCTCTACCTGGCTGCGTACTCCTTCGAGGGAGATGCCCAGCGACTCGAGAGACTTGGCTGCGACGCCTTCGCCCTCGTGGATGAGGCCGAGCAGAATGTGCTCCGTGCCGATGTAGTTGTGGTTGAGCATCCGGGCTTCTTCTTGAGCCAGGACGACAACACGCCGCGCGCGATCGGTGAACCTCTCGAACATCGCTCTCCCTCACTTCTTGGCGGGTGGTTGCTCGCCCGCCAGTTCTTCTAGCGCTGCAGTGTCCATAACACTGCGGTCGCTTGTGCATTTGAAGGTAAGACTGCTTCTCACTGTAGTTGGCCGACGTTACGAACGCCGACCCTCCACCCCTGAAATGCTGCGCAACCGCCCACTCGAACGGACTTCCGTGGCTGCTTACTGTTCATAACGCAGGCACTATGCAAAACGTTTCCCATCGGCTGTCCGCTGCTGGCGAACAGTCCTTTGCCGTCCGATCAGGCCTGGGACGGCTTGACGATCGGAAACAGGATCGTTTCGCGGATGCCGAGGCCGGTCAGCGCCATCAACAAACGGTCGATGCCCATGCCGGTTCCGGTGGTCGGCGGCATGCCCTGCTCCATCGCGGCGAGGAAGTCCTCGTCGAGCACCATGGCCTCGTCGTCGCCGGCGGCGGCCTGACGGGCCTGATCCTCGAAACGCTCGCGCTGGATTATCGGATCGACCAGCTCGGAGTAGCCGGTGGCCAGCTCGAACCCACGGACGTACAGGTCCCACTTCTCGGTGACGCCGGGCTTGCTGCGGTGCTGACGCGTCAGCGGGGACGTCTCGACCGGGAAGTCGCGGACGAACGTGGGCTCGGTCAACGCGTCGCCCACCTGATGTTCCCACAGCTCCTCGACGAGCTTGCCGTGGCCGTAGATCGGGACGCCGTCCTTGCGCGGCACCTCGACGCCCACCTTGTCGGCGATCGCGAGCAGCTCGTCGACGGTGGTGTCGGGGGTGACGTCGAATCCGAGCGATTCCGACAGCGACGGGTACATCTCGAGCGTCGTCCAGTCGCCGCCGAGGTCGTAGGTGGTGCCGTCGGGCAGCGTCACGACCGTGGATCCGAGCGCGGCCATGGCCACTTCCTGAACCAGCTCACGGGTCATCTTCGCCGAATCGTCGTACGTGCCGTAGGCCTCGTACGTCTCGAGCATCGCGAATTCCGGCGAGTGGGAGGAGTCGGCACCTTCGTTTCGGAAGTTGCGGTTGATCTCGAAGACCTTCTCGATGCCGCCGACGACGCAGCGCTTGAGGAACAGCTCCGGTGCGATGCGGAGGTAGAGATCGGTGTCCATCGCGTTCGAATGGGTGACGAACGGGCGAGCCGCCGCGCCGCCGTGCAGCGTCTGCAGCATCGGCGTCTCGACCTCGAGAAAACCACGACGCTCGAGTGCGTTGCGCAGTTCACGAACGACGGCGATGCGCTTGCGGGCGGTCTCGCGCGAGACCGGGTTGGTGATCAGATCCAGGTAACGCTGCCGGATGCGCGTCTCCTCGTTGAGCTCCTTGTGCGCGACGGGCAACGGCCGCAACGACTTCGACGCGATCTGCCAGGCGTCGGCCATGACGGACAGCTCGCCGCGACGGGAGCTGATGACCTCGCCGTGCACGAACACGAAGTCGCCGAGATCCACATCGGACTTCCACTCCGCCAGAGCGTCCTCGCCGACGCCGGCCAGGCTGATCATCGCCTGCAGTTGAGTGCCGTCACCCTCCTGCAGCGTCGCGAAGCACAGCTTGCCGGTGTTGCGCACGAAGATGACGCGGCCGACGACTCCGACGATCAAGCCGGTCGTCGTGTCGGGTTCGAGCTCGGGGAATTCGGTTCGGATCTCGAGCAGCGAATGGGTCCGCGGAACCGACACCGGGTACGCCTCGACCCCACGCTCGAGCAACGAAGCGCGCTTGGCGCGACGAATCCGTAGCTGCTCCGGGGTGTCGTCGGCCGGCTGGGTAGAAGCTGTATCACTCACGCGCAGACACTTTACAGTCCAGGACTGTCAGGACGATCAGTGCGCTGCGACGGCCTCGGCTTCGCGAACGCAGTGCTTGGCCTGCGTCAACACCCCGAGCAACCCTGCCGACTTCAGTGCTTGATAGCCGCCGACCAGATCGGTGGCCTTGTGCAGACCCAGCAGCTTGAGCGACGCGGCCGCGAGCGAGGAGGTGTAGCCCTCCGAGCAGATGACAACCCACTCCACGTCGTGATCGACGGCGATCGCCAGGCGCGCATCGCTCGTCGGGTCCAGACGCCATTCGAGGACGTTGCGTTCGATGGCGAGCGCTCCGGGCAGGGTCCCCTCGACGGCGCGCTGCGCCTGCGGGCGGATGTCGACGACGACGGCTCCGCGGGCGACGGCGTCGCGCAGCTCGAAGACGGTCATGCGATCGATGGTCTCGCGCGCGGATTCGAGCATTTCGACGATGGTCATGGTCTGGATGGTCACAGTGCGGCCTTTTCGGGTGCGTCGGTGAGCTCGCTACGGGTACGACGCAGCGTGGACCGTTCGGTCACTTCGTAGTAGGACATCGCCGTCAGCGGCGGTGAGTAGGCGTGCACGCTGAGGGTGGGCCCGGTCGTCGCCGACGTCGGATCGTGCATCACGTCGTGCACCCAACCGAGCGGGAAGGACGCCTGGTCACCGGCGTCGAGACGACGCTGCTTCAGTCCTGTTCCAGCCCAACGATATTCGAGTAGCGATCCACTCAGAACGGTCAGCGCGCCGAGCGACCCTGCGTGGTCGTGCAGTTCGGTGGAACGATCGGGAACCCAGCTGATCAGCCAGACGTCGAGATCGTCGTCGGAATGCAGCCTGGCGGCCCAACGCTCCTCGCTCGGCCAACGGTCACCATCGGGGAGCAGGTGGTCGAAGCGGCCCTCGAGGACGTCGGATGCGCCCTGGTCGGTGATACGCAGCAGGTCGGGTGGACGCAACCGGGTCGGAAGAGTCGAGACCGAACGCGACGACAATCGGGTACGGGAGGGTGCAGAAAGTACAGGTGTGGAAAGCATGAAGCTCTACTCCAGGGGTGTGTTACGAACGAGGCAGGGTTCAGCCTCGACAACACTCCTGGGTGGCCATGCACGTCATCACGCCGACGATTCTGACACACGCGGCGGCGATGCGCTAGCGCTGGTCCGAAACGCCTCGCACCAAACACTCAGCGCGGGCGCCGCTGAAATATCTAGCGTGGCCGCCGCTTTGCCATGTTGCGTTCGTAGACCAGTCGCAGGCCCTCGAGCGTCAGATCCGGTTCGTGGTGCTCGATGGTGGTCGATTCCGGCAGGATCAGCGCGGCGATGTCGCCGGTGCCGATGATCGCGACATCCGTTCCGGTCACCTCGGGGACCTCGCGTCGAATTCGCCCGACGAGGCCGTCCACCAGTCCCGCGAACCCGAAGATGGTGCCCGACTGGATGCACTCGACGGTGTTCTTGCCCAGCACCGAACGAGGCCGAATCATCTCCACCTCGCGCAACGTGGCCGTGCGAGTCGACATGGCCGACGCCGACATCTCGAGTCCGGGAGCGATGGCACCGCCGAGGAATTCGCCCTTGGCCGAGACGACGTCGACACAGGTGGTGGTTCCGAAATCGACCACGATGCACGCCGAGCCGTACAGGTCGTGTGCGGCAAGGGTATTGACGATGCGATCGGCACCGACCTCTTTGGGGTTGTCGACCAGCAACGGCACGCCGGTCCGCACACCGGGTTCGACCATCACGTGCACCACGTGATCCCAGTAGCGCGCGAGCATCGTCCGCATCTCCCGCAGCACCGACGGCACGGTCGACAGCGCGGTGACTCCGGTGATCCGTTCGGCATCCTCACCCAGCAGACCACGCAACATCAGCGCCAGCTCGTCGGCCGTCACATGGGGGTCGGTCCGAATTCGCCAGTCCCGCAGCAGTTTCGAGTGATCGCCGGTGCCGGTGAACAGACCGACGACGGTGCTGGTGTTGCGCACATCGATCGCGAGGAGCATCGAATCAGACCAGCACGGAATCGGCCCGCAGATCGCGCGGCGTGATCAGACCCGAGCCCGCAGGCGCATGAGCCGGGTCGCTGCCGAGTTCGACAGGACGGTTCTTCTCGTCGACGAACACCACCCGCGGCGCATAGTCGGCAACCTCCTGCTCGTTCATCACCCCGTAGGCGATCAGAATGACCAGGTCGCCCGGGTTCACCAGATGCGCTGCGGCTCCGTTGATTCCGATGACACCGCTGCCGCGCTGGCCGGTGATGACGTAGGTTTCCAGTCGAGCACCGTTGTCGATGTCGACGATGGTGACCTGCTCGCCTTCGAGCAGATCGGCTGCCTCCATCAGATCCTGGTCGACGGTCACCGAGCCCACGTAGTGCAGGTCTGCGTGCGTCACGGTGGCGCGATGAATCTTGGACTTCATCATCGTTCGAAACATGTTGTGCCCTCAGCTCTTCGGATCGTCGGGGTACTCGAGGAAACCGGTGCCGACGGCGACACCGACGTTGTCGATCAATCTCGTGGTGCCGACCTTGGCGGCCACGAGCAGTCTTCCGTCTCCACGTTCGGGAGCGGGGCCGAGATGCGGGTCGCGCACCTCCAGATAGTCGACCTGCACCAGCGGTGCCTCGTCGAGGACGGCACGCGCGGTGGCGATGATGGCCTCGGGACCGCCCGCCGCAGCGTGCGCCCCGGCCACCAGCGCGGCCGACAATGCCATCGCCGCGTCGCGCTGCTCGGCATCGAGATATCGGTTACGCGAGGACAGTGCGAGGCCGTCCTGCTCGCGAACCGTCGGCACCCCGATGACCGCGACGTCGAAGTTCAGATCGCGCACCATCTGTCGGATCAACGTCAGTTGCTGGTAGTCCTTCTCCCCGAAGTACGCGCGATGGGGAGCCGCGATCTGCAGCAGCTTGGCCACGACGGTGAGCATTCCGGCGAAATGCGTTGGTCTGCTGCGTCCTTCGAGTTCAGCGCCGAGCGGTCCGGGATTGACCGTGGTGCGCGGACCTGACGGATACATGTCCGAAGCCGACGGCGCGAAGACCAGTTCGACGCCCTCCTCGCGCAGCAGTGCGACGTCGGCGTCGAGGGTCCGCGGGTAGGAATCGAGGTCCTCACCCACACCGAACTGCAACGGGTTGACGAAGATCGACACGATCACCACGGCACCGGTGAGCTTGGCCTGCCGCACCAACTGCAGGTGCCCGGCGTGCAGCGCGCCCATGGTCGGGACCAGAGCGACCTGCTTCCCGACGCCTCGCAGCGCTTTCGACACCGACGTGATCACCGCGGGATCGTGGTGAACCGTCAACTGCCCCTTGGTGTAGCTGCCCGCGAGGGTCATCGATTCCCTTCCAGAAGTTCGATCAGGTCTGCCTTGGCGCCGATGCGCTGCGCCGAGCGCAACGACAGGGCGCGATATCCGGCTGCGATCCGCGAATCCACGGATTCGAGCACGTCGAGATGCTTGCCGACTGCAGCGGTGTCGCCGCGAGCCACCGGTCCGGTGAGCGCCGACTGACCGTTGCGCAACGCGTTGTCCAGCGCAGCTTCGAGCAGAGGAGCCAGAACCCGCTCGGGTACACCACGTTCGGAGTCCGAACCGGGAAAACCCGGTCCCGCCAGGGCAACCCGGAGCGCTTCGACCGCGTCGACCACCAGAGTGACGAGGTGATTGCTGCCGTGAGCGAGCGCGGCGTGGTAGAGCGCTCGATTGTTCTCGGGCACGTGCACCGGCTCGCCGCCGATCTCGAGGACGAGAGCCTGCGCCACCGCATAGCCGATCTCGTCGCCTGCAGTGATGCCGAAACACGCCGCCGTCATCCGGTCGGTGTCCTCGACGCCGCCGCTGAACGTCATCGCCGGATGGATGGCCAACGGCACGGCTCCGAGGGCAGCCAGGGGCCCGAGCACCGAAATTCCGTTCGCGCCGGAGGTGTGCACCACCAACTTTCCCGGTGCAACCGCCCCGGTGGACGCCAGGCCTGCGACGATCGACGCCAACTCGCTGTCCGGTACGGCCAGAACGAGCAGCTCTGCGCGACGAGCAACCTCGTCGACGGGCAGAACCTGGGACTCGGGAAGTCGCTCACGCACCCGTGCGAGGGACGCATCGGACACCGCGGCAGCACCGACGACGACATGCCCGACGCGTTCGAGCGCCTCACCGAATGCGGTACCGACCCGTCCCGCCGAGACGACACCAACCGTCAGGCGAGCCGGCGACAGACCACCGGTGCCGGAAAAGGTCACCGAAAAATTCCTCTCGTTCGTTCCAGTCCCGCTCGGCGGGTACCAGACGTCCTGCACGGAACAATAGCGACCGCGACCACTCGCAGGCCATGGGAGAGCAGTGTGATCTGGTTCTCAGTCTGCGCGACGACGACGGCGACGGGTACCCGGATCGGTCACGGCCGCGTCACCGGACCCTCCGCCTTGCAGACCGGCCATGATCTCGGCAACCGATCGACCGTTCGAGTGTGCGCCCGACGCATCCTCGTCGTCGGCCGATTCCGCGCGCCTACGACCTCGCCGGGACGAGACGGCAGTGTCCTCGGCCGGTGTCTCGTAGTCCTGATCGGCCGTGAAGAACGCGTCGGCCGATTCACGCAACGAGGCGCGCGAGGCAGAGAAGGCGTCGTCGCTCGGTTCCGCTGCAGGTTCGGTTTCGTACTGCTCGGCCGGCTCCGCCGCAAACGACTGCGTGGAAAACGACTCCGTGGAATACGAACCGGCCGCATCGACGTCCGCGTGTCCGGTCTCGTAGGTCTCTTCCTCGACCTGTGGCTCGGGCTCCGCCGCCGGTTCCGGCTCGGCAACGGGTCGACGCGTCTGCTCGAAGTCGTATGCGGTGAAAGGCGAGCTGGGCGGAGTGACGCGCCCCGCAGGCCTCGGTGCGCCGTAAGGACGTGCTTGCGCCCCGGTTCGCTCGAACGAGTCCGCCTCGGAGGACTCGGTGTCGTAGCTCGTTTCCGCGAACGAATCCTCGGCGTACCGATCCTCATCCGCCTCGGCGGCCGCCGCCGGTGCGGAGGCTGTGGCCTGCGGCATCTCGTCCGGATCCTCGGGGTACACCACCGAGGTCTCGGCCGTGACCGGCTCGTCGTAGGGCGTTCCGACACCGTTGAGGCCGGTTCCCGGTGCCATCGCACCGTTGCCGTTCCCGCGACCGGGGACGTACAGGCCGGACGGCGCAGGCTGGTAGCTGTCGTATCCGCGTCCGCCGAGTTCCTGCATCCTCATCGCTTCGGCCCGCAGTGCCACACGTTCGGTGGGCAGATTGCCGTCGAAGAGCACCTGGAGATTCTGGCGAAGGGCAGCGAGTTCGTTGCGCAGCGCTGCGACCTCGTCGATCTCGAGCTGCGATTCGCCACGAACCCGAGCTTCGACGCTCATCTCGTATTCGCGTCGCGCCGAGATCTCCCGAGCCAACTGCAGCTCGTAGACCGTCTGCAGGTCCTTGGCCTTGGTTTGATCTGCGGCCGCCTCACGCCGGTACTTGGTCATCGCGAACGCACCGATCACCGCAGCCCACAATGCCGAGAGAACACCGACTCTCATCCACTGCACGCTCTCGGTGAAGAGCAACAACACACTGGCGATGATGCCGAACACGACGAGCGCCGCGAGGAACAGCTGGCTCGCACTACGCCTCTTACGGCGTCCCTTCTTTGCGCGAGTCTGATCTGTCATGTTCACAAGGGTAACTGGCAAATCGTTCGCAAATAGTCATCCTCGACCGATCACTTACACAACCGAGGTAACAATCAAATGTTTCGAGGGTTACCGAGAACGCTCGTCGTCACGGTCTTCCGGGGCACGGCAGCACTGTTCGAGCCACACCGCGGCAGCGACGACGGCCAGTCCGGCCACGAGCGCAACGACGGCTCCGGCCCGGTCCGACGACGCTGCCCGTATCGTCGCCGCACGCGGCAGCACGTACACCAGAAATCCGACGCACACGCCGACGACGGCAGTCCCCACCAGCATCGATGCCTTCGCCAACACCAACGCCCTGAACACCGTCAGCGGATGCAGATCGTGCAGACCGGTGCCCACCCGGTGCTCGGCGATGCGGTTGCGCACGATCACCGCAGTCACCACTTGCACCACCGCCACCAGATACAACGACGCCCCGGCGTACACCGGAATCGGCGGCAACGAGCCGTAGAAGACCCGAACCAACAGCCACGTACCGATTGCGGCCACCAGGAAAAGACCCAAGATGTCCCAGACCTTGGTGGGATTGGTCACCACGACCCATCACCGACACCGTCGTGCTCCACGGGTCGTTCTTGCAGGCTCCATTCCTGCTTCGTCACCCCGGTCCGCTCATCCGGACTCAGTCGCGCGAGCAACTCGGACACCGAAATGTCGTTGTCGCCCACACGCAGGGTGGCGTCCGGTTCGACGTCCAGCCACGGCAGCAGTACGAACGCTCGTTCGTGCGCGCGCGGGTGCGGAAGGACCAAACGAGGGTCCTCGCTGATCACGTTCTCGCACGTCACCACGTCGACGTCGAGGCTCCGTGGCCCCCACCGCTGCACTCGAACGCGATCGGCCGCCTCCTCCAGACGCTGACCGAAACGCAACCAATCCCAGGCGTCGAAGGCATCGTCCTCGACCACCACGACGGCATTGAGGAAGTCCTGCTGCTCGACGCCGCCCCAGGGAGCCGAACGGTACACCGGTGAGCAGGACACCAGGCGGGAGCCCAATCCGGTTGTGACAGAACGTAAGTGGGCGAGGGAGTCGCCGATGTTGCTGCCGATGGACAGCACCGCGCGGGTCACGCCCGCTCCCGGTACGCCACCACGGCAACGTCCCCGAACGTCAGCGGGATCGGGGCCGACGGCTTGTGCAGCACCACTTCCACCGCGTCGACGCGTGAGTCGTACGCCAACACGACCTCGGCGATCTCGGCCGAGACCGACGACCTGACCCGAACGCTGCACTACGGAGAACTGGCCGAGCACGCTGCGGCCGTCGTCGCGGGCCCGTCCAGGGACCTGATCGAGACGGTCTCGGCCGAGATCGCCGAGGTCGTGTTGGCGTACGACTCACGCGTCGACGCGGTGGAAGTGGTGCTGCACAAGCCGTCGGCCCCGATCCCGCTGA